>JAKAHZ010000128.1 GCA_021814615.1 Nitrospirota bacterium
CGGCGTTCAATTCGCTCAAGGACAGCAGGAGCAGCGTCCTTATTCAGGGCGAGACCGGGACCGGCAAAGAAGTCATCGCCCGGAATCTGCACTTCCGGAGCAGCCGCTCGGACAAGCCTTTTGTTGCCGTCAACTGTGCAGCGATTCCCCGGGAGCTCCTGGAATCCGAGCTCTTCGGTTATGAAAAGGGAGCCTTCACGGGCGCGGCGGCCACGCGGATCGGCAGGTTTGAGGAGGCCGGCTGCGGAAGCCTTTTCCTCGACGAAATCGGCGAGCTGGAGCTTACCCTGCAGTCCAAGCTCCTGCGGGTGCTTCAGGAGCGCGAGATCGAGCGTCTCGGCAGCAACCGGAAAATCAAAGTCGATTTTCGCCTCCTTTCTTCGACCAATCGCGATCTGCGCGCGGAGGTTCAGTCCGGCCGTTTCCGGGAGGACCTGTTCTACCGCATCAATGTCGTCCAGATCGACGTCCCTCCCCTTCGCGACCGTCCCGACGACATTCCCCTGCTGGTCACCGAATTTCTGAACGATTACTGCCTCCGGGAAAATAAAAGCGTTGTGCTGGCCGACGGCGTCATGGATATTCTTGTGGCCTATTCCTGGCCGGGCAACATCCGTCAACTGAGCAATGTCATTGAACGAGCGGTGGTTCTGACCGAGGGAAAGAGCATCTCCGTCGCCCATCTCCCCCCCGACATTCGGAGTCGTCGGAAGGAACAGCCGGGCGAGACGATTCGTCCCCTCCGCGAAATGGAGCTGGAGGCGGTCAGCCAGGCATTGCAGGAATGCTGCGGAAACAAATCGGAAGCAGCGAAAAAGCTGGGCATCTCGAGAAAAACGTTCTACAAGCGCCTTAAGCAGGCGGGCATCGAAACAGCCTGACGCGGCGGACTCTCCATGGATAGCGCAGACCTGTTCAAGAGAAAATATTCCGTCCTGCAGAACATTTCCAAAGCCCTGGTCGAGATTCACGACATTCGCTCCATCTCGAATGTCATGCTTGACCTGGCCATTTCCTATACCTCCGCCAGCGCCGGGTCGTTAATGCTGCTAAACGACCGCAATCAGCTGTATATCCTGACCGCCCGGGGGCTGGATCCGCAGTTCGTGAAGGAGTACTGCAGCCCCTTGGGAGAGGGGATTGCAGGTTCCGTCGCCCAGAGCCGTCTTCCCGTTCTCGTAGAAGACATCGAAAGCGACCCGCGATTTCGTGAACTGCGGCGCGATCATTACCGGACGCGCTCGTTCATTTCCTGCCCCCTGGTGAACAAGAAAAAGCTGTTTGGCGTTCTGAACGTAAACGACAAAAAAGACGGAGCTCCGTTCACGGCCGAGGAATTCGATCTCCTTCAGAGCATCTCCAACCATGTAGCCCTGGCCCTGGAAAACGTCTTTCTCCTCAACGAGCTGCAATCCAAAGCGGCAGAGCTGGAAAAAACGAATAAGCGGCTGACTGATACGTACCTGCTCAAAAACGAATTTCTCGGCCGCATCTCCCATGAACTTCGAACCCCGCTGAACGCTGTGAAGGGTGCCATCTATTATCTGCGTCAGGGCGAGGGAATTGACGGCGGGGAGCGGTCTGAATTCCATGACATCATCGCCACAGAAACGGACAAACTGGTTGGCCTGATCGACAACATGCTGCGCTTTCTGCAGATCGAGGACGAATCAAAGCTCATCGACAGAACGATCCTGCGTTTGAGTGACATCCTGCGCAAACTGACAGAAACCAGGTCTCTCCGGACATTGCTCCTCAAGCAGGGCGTCGAACTTGACGTGACGCTTCCCGATGCGCTTTCCGACATTATCGGCGATAAGTTCCGCATTACGCAACTCTTCGTAAACCTGATAGAGGGACTATGCCACTTTCTGGAAAGCGGCGACAGGATCCACGTCGGCGTCATTGAGCAGGACCGTCTGACCGTCACCGTAACGGTGCCGAAAAAACTGCCGAAAACCATCACTCCCACACCCGGGAAACTGATGAACGTCTTTCGCACGGAGCAGAACGACTACCGCCTCAAGCTCTACCTGGCCTGGAGCATCGCCGATGTGCACCGGTGGGCGATATCAGCCGAACACGAAGCGTCCTCCACGCGTGTTGTGCTGAGCATTCCCAAGAGCTCGAACGAACGCGTCGACACGCTTGTCAATATCAGCATGGATTCTTTTGCCCAGTTCATCGCCGATCGCCTGAACGTCGACATCTGTTCCATCATGCTGAGCGATCTGCATACCAATGAGCTGACGGTGCGCGCCTCGCGCGGGCTCGACGACGACGTCGTCAGAAGGACAAGCATCAAGATCGGCGACAAGATCGCCGGCTGGGTTGCTCTGGAAGGCAAGCCGCTGTTCATCGAAAACATCGAAAGCGATCCCCGTTTCGCAAAGAAGAGCACACCTCAATACACGACGAAATCCCTGATGTCCTTCCCCCTCATGGTCGGCGAACGCGTCGTAGGCGTCCTGAATCTGAACAACAAGAAGGACCAGGACTCCTTCTCGCTTCGTGATTACGCAGTGGCTGAAACGATCGGCGACCAGATTTCGAAGTTTCTCGAGCGGCTGTATACGGGCACCTATCACGAATCGGATGTCCAGGAGCTCATGACGTCTCTTGAAAAGATCCTTCCTCGACCGTCACACCGTTCCTCGCCTGATGCTTCAGAACAGAATCCCGCCTAGCAGCGCTGTCTGTCATCAACGCCTGTTCTCTTCCCTCGGTTCCGCCGATTGCCGTTTCTGACGCTCCTCTGGAGCCGCGGAAATTCCTTCGGGCCTTCATCCCGCTCTTTTTCTCTCTGTGATGCCGATCACTTCATTCCTGTTCGTCTCTTGGTAATATTCCCAGC
Organism: Nitrospirota bacterium; assembly: GCA_021814615.1. Classification (GTDB taxonomy): domain Bacteria; phylum Nitrospirota; class UBA9217; order UBA9217; family UBA9217; genus JAKAHZ01. The sequence goes on from JAKAHZ010000128.1 coordinate 2,855, forward strand.
ACAACATAGACAGGGAGGGTCCTATGATCCGTCCCTTACATTCCGAAAAGGCAAACCCTGGGTAACCAGGGGACGCAAAGCCACGGGTCCCTTCAGCACGATGGGATAGCCGGGTTGCCGAAGAACAGCTCACGACAGATGCGAGCCTGTTGCCTTTTAGGAACAGGCTCATTTTTTTTGGAGGTCGTCATGTCTAACAGAATGGGAAGCATCATCATCGCTTGTGTCCTGGTCCTGTGCCTTGCAGCAAGTTCCTCGGCCGGATCCCTGAATCTCTCCTGGTCGGCGCCGACGACGAATGCCGACGGAACGCCCCTAACCAGCCTCGCCGGCTATCGCGTCTATTACGGAACAACGCCGGGAACGTATGCGGGAGTTGTGACCGTCGGCAATGTCCAGACGTTTCGCCTTAACGGTCTGCTTGACGGCCAGAACTATTATCTTGCCGTAACGGCCTATGACACACAGGGCGACGAGAGCACCTTTTCCACTGAAGCTATTCACGCAACACCCCCGTCAGCCGGATATGGTTCTCTCCGGCTTTCCTGGGCCGCACCGGCAACGAATGTGGATGGCACGCCCTGTACCGACATCGCAGGCTACCGGATCTATTATGGAACCGCTTCCGGCGTGTATTCGTCCGTCATCAATGCAGGGAAGGTTCTCTCCTATCAGATCGACGGGTTGGCGGGGGGCACAACCTATTATGTTGCGGTCACCGCCTATGATGCGACCGGCGCGGAAAGCGGTTATTCGAATGAAGCGATCCATATTGCCCCGGCAGCGCCGAATTACACGATGACCGCGAATGCCGGCGCAGGCGGTTCGATCACTCCTGTGGGGACGACGACCGTTGTTTCCGGCAGCAGCCAGACCTATCAGATCTCGCCGACTCCGGGCTTCCGGATTGCCGATGTTCTGATCGACGGGAAGTCTTCCGGAGCCATGAGCACCTACACCTTCACGACCATTACAGCGAACCATACGATCAGCGCATCGTTCAGCGCGATCACCTATACGATCACCGCTTCTGCGGGCTCCGGCGGCGCCATTTCGCCCTCAGGAACGCTTGCCGTAAACTCCGGAAGCAGCCAGACCTACTCAGTTACGCCGAGTGCGGGCTATCGCATCGCCGGTATTCTCGTCGATGGCGTTTCCGCAGGCGCGATCGCCAGCTTCACCTTCATGAATGTGGCCGCGAACCATACGATCGCTGCGACCTTTGCTCCGCAGGAATTTATCCTCTCCGTGGTTAATCGGGGCACAGGAACCGGATCGGTCATCCTGTCGCCGTCTAACACCATCTGCGGCAACTCATGCCAGCAAACCTTCCCGTACGGCACAACCGTGACGCTGTCTGCATCGGCAGGCTCCAATTCCAGCTTTGTTGGCTGGCAAGGGGCATGCACTGGCAGCGGAGTGTGCACGGTGACCGTCGAAGCGGCACTGACCGTTCAGGCGCTGTTCGCGACGCCATCGAAGATTGGTTTGTATCAGGCAGGGTACTGGGATCTGGATATGAATGGAAACGGGATGTGGGATGGGACGACCGTGGATATGCTGTTCATGGATTTCGGTTCGATGGCGGGTGCGATTCCGGTGGCAGGAGACTGGGCCGGCGACAAAACAGCAAAGATCGGCATCTACAAAGACGGCACGTGGTATCTGGATCTGAACGGCAACGGAGCCTGGGACGGCGAACCGACGGATCATCAGCTCGTCTTCGGAGCGGGCCTTTCGAACGCCTATCCGGTCGCCGGGGACTGGACCGGTGACGGAACGACGAAAATAGGCATCTATGCCGGCGGCATCTGGTACCTGGACCTGAATGGCAACGGAGCCTGGGACGGCGAGCCGACCGACGGCATCCGTAAATTCGGAATCGGCCTGACCAACGCTGTGCCGGTCGCCGGGGACTGGACCGGTGACGGAACGACGAAAATAGGCGTCTATGCCGGCGGAGTGTGGTATCTGGACCTGAACGGCAACGGCCAGTGGGACGGAGACGCTATCGACAGTCTAGCACTCTTCGGCGCCGGGCTGACAGGCGCTGTCCCCGTAACCGGCGTCTGGTAAGAGAAGCGGTCGGCCTGACGGCACGGCAGGATTCACAGGGTTTCGATCTTGTTCTTGCCGTGCCGCTTTGCCTGATACATGGCCCGGTCTGCGCCTTCCAGCAGCTGGGCCATGGTTGTTCCATGCTGCGGATAGGCGATGACACCGATGCTCGCGGTGATCCCGTTCCCCTCCAGCCCTCCCCCTTCTCCGAAGAGCGTCCGTGTGGCGATGTCGGAATGGATACGTTCGGCGATCCGGGTGGCAAGATCGAGACCCGTTTCCGGCAGGATCACGACGAACTCATCGCCGCCGTAACGGGCGACCACATCCATCGTCCGCACGGAGCGCATGATCACATCGGCAATCTGCTTCAGGACGCGGTCCCCTTCCAAATGGCCGCGAGTATCGTTGAACCGCTTGAATCCGTCAAGATCGATCATGAGCAGGCAAAATTGCCGGTCATACCGTTGCGCCCGCGCCGCCTCGTCTTCCAGCCGGTCCTGGAGATACCGCCGGTTGAGCAGCCCGGTAAGGGGATCGGTAATGGAGAGCCGTTTCAACTCTTCCGTTTGCGTATAGAGGGCATTCCGGTCCAGCACGATGGCGGCATGGGTCGCAAACGTCTGGATCAGCTTGAGATCGTCATCATCAAAAACCTCGCCTGTCGTCTTGTCGGACAGGTTCAACACGCCGATGATCCGGTTGTCGATCTTGAGCGGCACACTGACGAAGGACGGCGTCTTGTACCTGCCTTTGTTCTTCTGCTTGAACCGGGGATCTTCCTCCAGGTTCCTGACGAGCACCGGTTCACCCATGGCTGCAACCTTGCCCGCGATGCCTTCTCCCGGGCTGATGCTGAAGTGTTCAGGAATCTCCGCTCCGCCCTTGATCGCCTCGACCAGCAGGCGGTTCGTCACCTCATCCAGAAGCATCAGCGAGCCGCGCTCCGCCATCAGCAGCTCCGCCGATTTATCCAGGATCGCCTGCATCAGCTCACGATGATTGAGATTCTGTGAAATCGTCTCGGGCAGCGCCGCGGCGAATGCGAGCCTGCGGATCTTCTTTCCCAGCTCCCGCTGGAGCCGCTGGTTCTCAATGAGATGCGCCGCCTGCCGGCAAAACGTCGAAAGGATATGGACATCATCGTCTTTCAGAACGCGGTCTGAAAAGGCGAGGATCGCTTCCAGCCCGTCATTTACCTGGAGAGGGAAAAAATACCATGCCGTCGGCTCGTTACCCGCCGCGCTCGGCACCTGGTAGAGGTAATAGGGCTTTCCTTCCCCGAGCTCTTTAACGATCACGTCGTCCGCGCCTATGCTCTGCACGAGCGCCTTCTCGGTGCGGCGCTTCTGGCTCAGCAGGCCGACGTAGCGGCCGGAACTCCGGTCCCGCGTAAGCACGGTAATGCAGCCCGGATCGAAGAGCAGGAACAGCCGCTCGATCAGGAACCGGTAGATGCCCTCGGTCTCGTTATCCGTGGCAGGTTCCCATTGGCCGAAGGCTTCCTTCATCTGTTCGATCTTCATCCGCATCGAGACTGATTCCACCGCGATATCGATGAGATGGCGGAATGACTTCTCCACATACCGGCAGACGGCCCAGGCCTGCTTTTTGCTTATAAAGGATACCGGTTCGCTCACGCAGATTCCGCGAACGGCTACTGACCGCACGAGCTCCCGGTGTTTCCGCTGGTCCCGCAAAGAAAGGAATCCGCCCCGGCCGATGACCGTCAGTCGATCATGCCCAATCTCAAGCGGGATGGCGAAACTGATGAACTGCGCGAAGCAGGTGAACAGCGTGGCCGCAGTGTTTGCGGCCGCGTGGGCGATCTTTCCCGGGCAAACCTCTTCGCAGCGCGCCTTCCAGGCGGGCATCAGGTTGCGCAGGGAGGTACATCGTGCAGAAGAGCAGACCAGCCCGCTTTCGGCGGTAACATCGGACGGGATCACATCGAGCGAAAACCCCAGTGTCGAGGCGATATCGTCCACATGATTCCGGATCGGCCGGGAACCGAGGATCTGCTGCAGTGTTGGCCTGTTCATAGATGTCTCCTGTGAGCCGCATCGGCCGCCCTGGCGACCGGACCGATGCTCCCTGTCTGACGGCTGCTCAGAACACCGTCACGACAAGACTGGCACAGAACGTCACCGGCGCATAGGATACCTCCGCGCTCGCTGACTGGGAACCGTTTACCACATCCTTTTCCATCTTGATCCGTGCGCCCATGACCTCCGCGCGAGCCGAGAACCGCCTGCCCAGGGGGATCTCGATACCCGCGAGCGCCAACGGCCCGCTGGATTGAAAGAGTACATCCGTGCCCAGCACGTCGGTTCGTTTTTCCACACGGATCCAGCCGGCGCCGATGTAGGGATGGAAGCCGCTCTCCGTGAGGTACCGGGCGATAATGCGTCCTTCAACCGATGCGAAGGTGCCGACGGTATAAGACCCCTGCACTCCGATGGAGGAAAAGGGCCAGAGAAGCACGGTCGCCCCTCCCGCCGGATTGAGTGCGTTGCCCGTGATGCCTGCGGCGAGATAGAACCGTTCCTGCTCCCTGCTCCTGCCGGAACGGACCTCGGCTTGAGCAGGCGCCGCCTGTTCCTCGACGGGCGGAGCGCCGCCCACTTCGAAAGTCATCGCACGGGCCGCCAGCCGTTTCCGCATGTCAACGCTGTACACGACATATTCGATGCGATAGGTTCCCGTCGCCGTCGTGTCGAAACCGGCAGCAAAAGGAAATTGTTTCACATCACCGCGAACGAGCGTCTCCTTCCACTGCCGGTTCGTGATGCGGTGATCGGGTCGGGTCACTACCGCAATGACCGTTATCTCCAGCCGGCGGTCCTTGCCGAGTTTTGCAGGCGCCTTGACGGTTGCGCTGATCTCCGGCCTCAGACCCGGTGCAACGCGCGCGGGTTTGCACGTGATCGATTCGATGACCGGTGGGGGCTCCGCTGCGGCGAACGCTGTCGCTGCGGCCGCAAGAAACGCCGTCCAGGCCAGGACCAGAGCGAGCCATCCCGGGAAGCCCGGGTTCGTCCGCTTGCAGGCCTCCGCTCCGTTCCGGACAGTAACTGAATACGCTCGCAGGTCCATGCTTATATATTGATCGTGTCGAATTCCGGCGTGAGCAAAATGTGCCGGTTATCGAGGATCTTGATCTCTCCGCTCTTCACGTAGCGGTCGAGGACGCGCGTCACCGTCTCGCGCGTAAGTCCCGTCATGTCGGCGATATCCTGGTGAATCAGCTTGACCGTAAGAATCGTCCCCTTTTCGGTATCTTCGCCCAGGTGGTCCGCCAGCATGCGCAGCAGCAGCTTGACACGGTCCGAGGCATTGTGGAACGTCAGCATCTGGATCTTGTTCCATGATTCTCGCAACCGGGCGCACAGTATCTGGAGCAGCTTTTCGAGCACCTTGCGCTGGGTGTAGAGCAGCGAATAGAAATGATCCTTCGAAATGATGGCGACATGCGCGTCATCGAGAGCGAGAACCGTCGCCGGTGTTGTCTTCCCGTCGATCAGGGACAGCTCGCCGAAGAAGTCGCCTGATCCGTGCATGGAGAGGATCGTTTCCTTGCCGTCCTTGGCGATGCGCGAGATTTTGACCTTGCCGTGAATAATGATGTACATGAATTCGCTTGTCTCTTCCTCCTGCAGGATGACATGATTCCGTTTGAAATCCCGCATCAGGAGATGCTCCTTGATCTCCTTCAGTTCAGGTTCTGACAGGGAGGAGAAGAGCTCGATATCCTTGAGCAGTCCGTTTTCTTTTTTTCGGCCCTGGCCGTTCGGCTTTTTGCGTCCTTCGGCGTACGATG
>JAKAHZ010000129.1 GCA_021814615.1 Nitrospirota bacterium
CCACCACGGTCTGTCCGATGTCGAGCCGTCCGATCTCTTTCGCCATATGCCAGCCGAAGGAGATGTCCTTCCATTCGTCCTTCGACGGCTTTCGTTTTGTGAGAATGCCGGCCGGCGCCAGCAGGTTGTCGAGATAGAGCGTCGATTCGCGGACCGTGATTCCTTCGGACTCCAGGTCCTCGGCAACGGCGCGAAGGATCGAATCGTCCTTCTTGGCGATCATCCGGGCCAGGAGCGCCGCTCCCCGCAGGTCGGGCAGGCCGCCGTCGAAGAGCCGGGTTTTCTTGATCCCCCCGGCCATGAGCACGTCGCGAACGCCCTGGTCCTTGAAGATCTTGATGAGCTTTCCCAGCTGTCCGACCCGGATCCAGAAGAGGGCATCGGACCATTGGCTGATCTCCGGCGCCGTTTCGCCCTCGTGGGCCACGGTAACCACCGTCAGCCCCTTCTGCTTGGCGGCCTTGGCGAACTCCAGCGGGAAATCGCCGTTTCCCGCTATCAGACCGATCTTCCGCATGCCTTCGCCGCGCAGCTCCGAGCTCAGCGCGTTACCCCCCGCTTCGTATTCCTGATGAAATCGACGAGGTGAGCCACCTCGCGGGAATCGCCAAGCTCCGTCTGGACCTTTTTCAGCGCCTCTTCGAGCGTCATGCCGGACCGGAACACGATCTTGTACGCCTTCTTGAGGGTGGAGATCGTCTCGTCGCTGAATCCCCGTCGCTTGAGCCCCACGAGGTTCAGGCCGTAGAGCTGCGCCCTGCTGCCCGATGCCGTGACATAGGGAGGGATATCCATGCCGACGCCGGTCAGGCCGCCGACGATGGCATACGCGCCGATCCGGACGAACTGGTGCACCGCCGCCATGCCGCCCAGGATGGCATAATCCTCGATGACGATATGGCCGCCCAGGGCGACGGAGTTCGCCATGGTGATGTGATTGCCCAGCCTGCTGTCATGGGCCACGTGGGAATAGGCCATCAGAAAATTATTGTTCCCGATCACCGTTTTGCGCTCCTCTTTCGTGGTCGCCCGGTGGATGGTGGCGCATTCGCGGATCACGTTATCATCTCCGATGAGGAGATAGGTCTCTTCATTCCGGTAGCCGATATCCTGGGGAGGCGTGCCGACGCTCGAAAAGGGAAAGATGTGGTTCCGCTCGCCGATGGTGGTCCAGCCTTCGATGACCACATGGGAAGCGATCTTCGTTCCCCTGCCGATCGTGACGTGTTCGCCCACGATCGTGTACGGCCCGATCTCCACGTCCTCGGCGATCCGGGCGCGCGGATGGATGACCGCTGTCGGATGAATGCTCACGCCGGCTTCCCCTTCTCCTTGTCGCGGTCCACGATCATGGCCATCATCTCGGCCTCGGCCACCGCGCCGCCGTCGACCGTGGCAACGCCCTTGAAGGCCATGATCCCGCCGCGCTGTTTGGTCAGCTCCAGTTCGAACCGGACCTGGTCCCCGGGGACCACGGGCTTCCGGAACTTTGCCTTGTCGATGCTCATGAAGTACACGACCTTGCTGGTCGGGTTGGGATCGATCCGGAGCGCATACACGCCGCCAACCTGGGCCATCGCCTCAATCAACAGCACCCCCGGCATGATCGGGTGGCCGGGAAAATGCCCCTGGAAGAACGGTTCGTTCATGGTTACGTTCTTGAGGCCGACAATCCGTTTCCCTTCCTCCAGTTCGACGATCCGGTCGATCAAGAGGAATGGATAGCGGTGCGGCAGGTAGGACATGATCTCATTGATCCCCATTATCATGATTCGTTCCCTTTCTGGCTCTCCTCCGGAGAAGTGGTTGCGTCTTTTGTCAGGTCGGCGAGCCGGCGTTCCAAGGCAGCGATCTGGCGCCTCATTTCCGGCAGCTTCGGCAGGACCGCCTGGATCTTCAGCCAGTCCCGGAGCGGCATGGCGTAGTGGCCTGCCACGATCTTGCCCGGTTCAATGTTCGAATTGATGGCAGCGCGCCCGCCGGCCATCACCTGATCGCCGATCGTAAGGTGATCGCCCGCCCCGGCCTGGCCGCCCATGACAACGTAGCGTCCCAGGGTGGTGCTGCCGGCGATGCCCACTTGGGATGCCAGCAGGCTGTGCTCGCCGATCGTGACGTTGTGGGCGACCTGGACAAGGTTGTCGATCTTGGTCCCCTGCTTGATGACCGTGTTGCCGAGCGTCGCCTTGTCGACGCAGCTGTTCGAACCGATTTCCACGTCGTCCTCGATAATGACCCCCCCTACCTGAGGAATCTTATGATGCCTGCCTTCATCGGTGACGAAACCGAAACCGTCGCCCCCGATAGCAGCCCCCGCATGGAGAATGACGCGGTTGCCGATCCGCACGCCTTCGCGGATGCTCACGTTTGCGTAGAGAATACAGTCATCGCCGATGACCACACCCGTGCCGATGACCACGCCGGGATGCAGGACGACGCGGTCGCCGATCCGCGCGTCATCGCCGACGACCGCCCCGGCATGCACCGTGGGATCCTTGCCCAGAGTCACGTTCTTGCCGATCACGGCGCGGTCGCTCACGCCGGCGGGAACCGCCTGCTTGACATAGAAAACCTCGAGCGCCCGGGCAAAGGCCAGCCGGGGGTTCCTGACCGTCAGCGTTGCGGGGGCAAGGCCTTCCACGCCCCGGGGAACGATGACCGCCGATGCCTTGGTCCGCTCCAGGTCCTTGATACGCTTGGGATCGGCAAGAAAGGTGATGTCGCCCGGCAGCGCTTCCGCGATCCCCGCGACACCGGTGATCTCCATGTCTCCCGGACCGGAAAGATCCGCCTTGAGCCGATCGGCAAGGTCTTTGAGTTTCATGGCCGTCACGCTACTTTTTCGATTCTGCGTCGAAGCTCTTGTCCATCTCGGCGATGACCTTCTCCGTCAGGTCCAGGTCATCATCGCCGTAGAGCACCGCGGGGATCTCGCCTTTCTGCAGGATATTGATCGTCTTGTTCATGATCAGGGAAATCTTTTCCTTCTTGGCCATATCCTTCAGGATTACGATCATGCCCTGGTTGAACTCCGCCGAGAGATCTTCGTTCTTCTTCGAGAGCTCATTGTTGAATTCGCTCCGCTTCTTGTCGAAATCGTTGATCTTCCTGCTGATCTGCTCTTCCTTTTCCTTCCGCGCTTCCGGTTTCAGGACCGAGGACTGTTTCGTGTAATCGTCGCGCAGTTTCTGGATCTCGTCTGCATCCAGGTCAAGGATCTTTTTCCTGCTGTCATAATATTCCTTCAGGATTCCCTGATACTTCTTTCCCATCTTGGTCTTGTCGAACACGGCCTGGGTGTCGACAAAGGCCACCTTGCCGCCGGCGGCGAAAACCGCCTGAGCGGTCAGCATAACCAGCAGGACTGCAAACACCACTTTCTTCATGACATCCTCCTCGTAAAATTGACCGCCGCGGCTCCCGCAGCGATCAGAACAGTGTGCCGATGGAGAACTCGAACAGACTTTTCTGGTCATCGGGCTTTTCGTGGATGATGTATCCCCATTCGAAGCGGAGCGGACCGATGGGGGAAAGCCACCAGAAGCCCCAGCCGAAGGAATGCCGCAGCTTGTTGAACCGGATCGACTCCGATTCATCGAAAGACCGCCCCATATCGTAGAACAGGACGCCCTTCAGGCGCGCCGCGGGCACGATCGGGAAGGTATATTCCAGATTGAACACCAGCTCCTTGTTGCCGCCCACGCGGTTGTACCCGGTAATCTCGTGGTTCACGATTGTCGGCTGGCCCGTCGCGGGATCGATGAGCGTAACGCCGTTCTGGTCGGTCTTATAGACCGGGCCGAAGGTCGGCTCCATGGGGCCCAGGGTCCCGTACCGGTACCCGCGCACCGTCGTCGAACCGCCTACGAAGAACCGCTCCCCCGTGGGCAGCGGCAGATCGGACAGGGAATTCGCGAAGCCCACGCGCCCTCGCGCCATGATGACCGTATCGAGGAACAAGGGGTAATACCACGCCGAATCGGCCACCGATTTGATGAACTCCGGGTCGCCGCCCAGGGGCCCGCCCGCGTACTCCACAAACGCCGTGTTCCGTGAGCCCATCTTGGGATCAAGGTAGAAATCCCGCGAGTCCCGGGTAAGGCTCACGGTAACGGCGCTCGTCGTTACGGAGTTGCCGTAGCTGTCGAGCTGGCGCTGGAGCAGGAAGGTCGGTGTCTTCGTGATGCGGTAGATGGACGACTGATCCACGCTGTAGCGGATAGAACCGGACACGTATTCCGTGAAGGACTTCCCGATCCCGAGCCCGATGCCGTTGCTCTTGAGATCGTATCCGTCGAACACCTGGGTCTGATTGTAGAGATCGATCCTGCCCCAGACAGGAACGTCGAAGAGGTAGGGCTCCATGAAACTGACCATGAAGAGCCTGCGGGTGTGCCCCCACTGGGTCTTGAACTTGAGCAGTTGTCCCCGTCCGCCCAGGTTGCCCTGGGTGATTTCGGCGATGGCCATGAGCTTGTCGACGGAGCTGTAGCCGCCTCCGATGCTCAGGTTCCCCGTCAGTTTTTCCTTCACTTTCACGTCGAGGTCCATGACGGCTTCGTTCTGCTTGCGCTCGGGCACGATATCGACGGTCTCGAAGAAATTCAGGTTGTTCAGGCGCTCATAGCTCCGTTTGATCGCCTTTTTGCTGTACAGGTCGCCCTCGTCGAGACGCATCTCCCGGCGGATCACCTTGTCGCGGGTCTTGGTGTTTCCCGTGATATCGATCCTTCCGATGCGGACCTCGCCGCCCTCCTGGATATCGATACTGATGGCGACGGTCTTCTGTTCCTGATCGATATTGAAAAGCGGAACAACGTTCGCGAAGGGGCGCGCAATGCTGTCGTAGCTGTCCATGATCCTGGCTACGTCCTGGCGGAGCATGTCGCGGTTGAAGATTTCCCCCTTTTTGAGTTTCATCTCCCCGCGAAGATCATCCTCTTTGATCAGGGCGTTCCCCTTGATGGCGATCGATCCCACGCGGAACTGGTCCCCCTCCTTGATATTGAGGTGGATGGCGACCTCGTTCTCCGTCACATACTCGCCCGGTTCGCCGAGGAACTCATACTGGTGCACCGTGCGGGGCCGTTCCTCGATGACCGGCTGGTCCACCTGCACCTGGATGTATCCGTGGTTGTAATAGAGATTGCGGACCGCATCCACATCGTCCTTCAACTCATCGGTCCGGAGCGTCCCGCTGTGCCCGAGAAAGGAGAAGAGCCAATGTTCCTGGTTCTTCATCGCCTTTTTGATCTCATCGGAGGAGAGCGCCTTGTTCCCCGTGATGATGACCTCGCTCAGGCGGATCTTTTCGCCCTCTTCGATATAATAGACGACGTTCTTGTCGCCGCCCCGCAGGTCGGTGATGACCGGCACCACAACGGCGTGGTAATAACCGGAGTCCTGATACTTGAGCCGGATCTTCTCGGCATTCTCCTGGATCAGCTGCAGGTTGTACGCAGACCGGGGAAGAAGCGTCACGACTTCTTTGAGTTTCTCGGGCGTGAACTCGTCGTTCCCTTCATAGCCGATCTCCCGGATGAGCGGCTTTTCCTTGACCCAGAAGATGACCTTCAGCCCCTGCTCAAAACCTTCGGTCTTGACCTGAACATCCTCGAAATGGCCGAGCTGGTAGAGGGTCTTGATATCCTCTTTGATCTGGGCGGGAGAAAATACGGCCCCCTCCCTCGTTTTGATCTTCGCCAAAATGGTCGCTGTTTCGATGCGACGGTTCCCCTGCACCTCGATCAGCGTCACCTTGACATCTTCAGCAACTGCGCGTCCCGCCGCCAGTGTGGTTATGTACAGAACGGTCAGCGCGACCGCAAGAAGCTTTCTTTGCACCGATTCGTGGTCCTCCACCGCGTAAGCAACGGATTACTATAGCATTCTCGATCTTTGGTGTAAACAAAAATCACGCCACGAGCCGTGCAAGAGCCTCGTTGGACAGCAGCATACCGCGTCTCGTCAGCCGCAACATCCCCGCTTCCCGACAAAAGAGGCCGGCATGCTCCAGTTCTTCGACGCGAGCCGTCACATTCCGCCGGACGGGTGCGCCGAACCTGTCCTCGATCATCTCCAGCGCGATGCCGGCGGAGAGCCTGAGCCCCAGCATCAGGGTTTCCGTGAGGCTCTGGGCTTCATCAACCATTTCCCGGCCGCCGACAGCCGATGTACCGGCTTCCAGCAGCGCTGCATATTGCCGGACGTCGGCGATGTTCCACCAGCGTTCATTCCCCAGGAAGGACCAGGCCGACGGACCGATCCCGAGGTACTCGTTCCGTTCCCAATATGCCAGGTTGTGCCTGCATGCAAACCCGGGCTTGCTGAAATTGGATATTTCATATTGCGCATATCCCGCGGCTTCCAGCTTTCCCACCGTCTGGCAATACCTGTCGGCGACCTGCTCTTCGTCCGGTAGAGCCATGCCGCCCGATACTGCAAGATGGCAGAATTGCGATCCCTCATCGATCGACAGGGAATAGGCGGATACATGATCGGGCGACAAGTGCACGGCCTGATCCAGCGTATTTGACCATTCCTGCTCCGTCTGGCCGGGGATCCCGAAGATCAGGTCGATCCCGATGTTCCGGAATCCGGCGTTGCGTGCGGAAACGACTGCCGAGCGTCCCTCTTCCGCGCTGTGCGGCCTTCCAAGGAACTTCAGCAGGGCATCGGAAAACGACTGGATCCCGATGCTGAGCCGGTTCACGCCCGCGGCCAAAAGTACATCGAGTTTTTCGGCAGTTAGCGAGCCGGGATTGGCTTCCATGGTCCATTCGCAGTCCGGCGTCCGGTCCGTTCCTTCTGCGAGATCAACGCAGAGCGTTTTCAACTGACCCGCCGAAAGCATGGATGGCGTTCCGCCGCCCATATAAATGCTGCAGATCTCTCTTTTGAGGATGTCCGACGACAGCCGCAGTTCCTTGCGGATTCCCTCGATATATCGCTCTGCAAGCTCTGCGTCGTACCGTGTTGAATAAAAACCACAGTACCGGCACTTACTGACACAGAACGGCACATGGACGTACAACGATAACTTGTTCATTTCCATGAAGATACATGCGGGATACACCCGCGCAGTGCGGCAAATCCGCTGAAAAGAAGCAACAACGATGCCAGGATCAGGAAATGTAAGAGAAAATCAGGCCGGTGAAGGCAAGTTGATCATGAGCGCGGACTCGTCGCAGTTCGGGAACTTGACGCAGTTAAGACAATCGGTCCAGATCTTATGAGGAAGTTCCTTCTTGTCGACGATGCTGAAGCCGAGCTTCTGGAAGAATCCCTGCTGATAGGTCAGGACAAAAACCCGCGTTGCACCGAGAACGCGCGCTTCTTCGAGGCAGTGGGCCACCAGTTTCGCTCCGATTCCCTTCCGGGTGTTCCCGGATTTCACGGCCAGCGACCGCACTTCGGCAAGCCCCTCCCAGCTGACATGCAGAGCGCAGACGCCGACGATTTCGCCGTTCGATTCCTCCAAGGAAAAATCGCGAAGATTCTCGTATAATTCATTCAGGGACCGCGGCAACATCTGGCCCTGATCGGCGTAGTGGTTCACGATTGTCTGGATCGTCTTCACGTCGGAGATCGTGGCCTTGCGAATCATGGGCCACAGTACACGGTTGCACGGGCTGATGTCAAGAATATCCGAACGACACTTCACGTGGATGCCCGGTCCCTTCCGCGTGTTCGCACGCGCTTGCGGGAGAACCGTAAAACCAACCAGCTATTGACATCAAAATGAATAATGGAGTATATTTTTATCGACGGATACCCATTATGCAGGAAGGTGGTCGTCGGAATGATGTTTGAGAAATTTACGGAAAGAGGGAGAAAAGTCATCGTTTATGCGCGCGAGGAAGCTGAGCGCCTGCAGAACGATTATCTGGGCACCGAGCACATTCTCCTCGGCACGCTCCGGGAGGAGGACGGCATTCCCGTCGCCGTGCTCCGGAAAATGGGGATTGATATCGACCAGGTCCGCATGGAAGTCGAACGCAATCTTCCCTCAAGCGGCAACACCCTCACCTTCGGCGATATCCCCTTCACCCCCCGCGCAAAAAAGGTTCTCGAATATGCCGTGGAAGAAGCGCGTCTCCTGGGACACAACTATATCGGCAGTGAACATCTCCTGCTCGGCCTGATCCGCGAGGAGGAAGGCATCGGCGGCAAGATCCTGCGGAGTTTCGGCGTGAACCTTCTGGGTTCGCGCCAACTGGTGATCAACTATCTTCGCCGCGCGGCAACGCAGGTCACTGCGAAGAAGAGCCCCACCCCCGCCCTCGACGAATTCAGCCGGGACCTTACCCTTCTCGCCAAGAACGGCAAGCTCGATCCGGTGATCGGCCGGGATCAGGAAATTGACCGCGTGCTGCAGATCCTGTCGCGCCGCACCAAGAACAACCCGGTCATCATCGGCGAGGCGGGCATCGGCAAAACGGCGATCGTCGAAGGCCTTGCCCAGCGCATCGTGAGCTCCGACGTCCCCGAGAATATGCTGAACCGCAGGGTCGTATCGCTGGATCTGGGTGCGCTGATCGCAGGCACCAAGTACCGCGGCCAGTTCGAGGAACGCCTGAAGATCGTCATGAAGGAGATCGTGCAGGCGGACAACATCATCCTCTTCATCGATGAGCTGCATACCCTGGTCGGAGC
>JAKAHZ010000130.1 GCA_021814615.1 Nitrospirota bacterium
CCATCATCCTGATCGCCATCGCATTGCTCCTTGCCGCAATCTTCGGATCAGCGATCTACCTCATTTATATCGCCCCGCACATCCTCTCCGAGGCTGCCTTCGACTTTCTCCTGGGATCCAGCCTCATCAGGAGCTACCGCAGGATGAACAATCCCGACTGGATGGGCAGCGTGTTCAAGGACACCTATAAGCCCTTCATGTTCGTCGTGATCGTCTCTTTCGCAGCCGCATGGATCATCCACCGGCACGCTCCCGACCTGACGAAGCTCTCGGATTTCTTCGCGCGTTGAAATGCTGCGACGGAGGCATCCCTTGCCTTCAGTGGAACAGATATTGATCGGGGTTGCAGGAGAGTGCCAACGGACGGAAGCTCTCGCTACGGAATCACGGGAGTGGTTCACCTAACGGAGGGAATTGACGGGATCCTCCTGATCGGCGCTGCGATTCTTTTTGCACAGGCCTTCCGGAAAATGCCTTGTCATTGATTACCGATGATCCGTGATCCGCGCTTCCCTGCTTCTTCCGTCGGCAAGGACCACTGAAGTTTCCACCTGTCGTTCCGGAATGTTCCAGTACCGCCTGAGCAGCCGCTCCTTCTCCCGCCGCGTCACGAGAGAGAAACCATGCTTCTCGTAGAATCCGACCGCCCAGGTCGCCGCGGCCCAGGTGCCGACGAGCATCGGTCGTTTCGTCAAGGTCTTGAGGTGAGTGATCAGTTTTCCACCGATGCCTTTGCTCCGGGAAGCAGTCCTCACATAGGCGTGCCTGATGAGCGTCACCTCCTGCACGTCCTGAATGCCCATCACGCCGAGCAGAAGGCCGTTCTCTTCATATCCCCAGAACGCAACGCCGGCATTCAGTTCATGCTGCAGATGCTCCCGCGACATATAGGGGTCATTCCACCGGTCAGCGGGAATATGTCCCTTGTAGGCCTGGGCCGCGTCGTTGATGATGGCATAAACAGTATCGATATCTTTCGTCTCACAGCGCCGAATCATCGCTTTCCTTTCCAAGTCTCGCTATTTAGGACAGCAGTTTCAGGAGGTCAGTGGACCGCATGATCAACTGCCCATATCCCCTGCTCACCGCTTGCGGTTTTTCCGCGGTTATGCTACGATCAGAACCTCACCACATTTCAATATCAACAGAAGTCTTCGGATCGTTCGTTGCAGTGCCCATGCACCGCGATTCTCTTCCCCCAAGGAGGATTTATGAAGATCCCGAGATTGCTCTCCCTGTTCCTGGTCTTCTGCGCGACATCCTTTCTTTCCTGCGGCAGCGGCAGCAGCGGTAATTCCGACTGCGCCGAGTTCAAGCCCCCCGCAAAGACGGGCCTCTACGGCGAAAGCTGCGCGACCTTCTATTACGGCACCTGCCCCACGGGTTTCGATGATTGCAGCCAGGGAACCTGCCAGGGAACCGCCAACGGCTCGATCTG
This sequence comes from Nitrospirota bacterium, assembly GCA_021814615.1. Lineage (GTDB taxonomy): Bacteria > Nitrospirota > UBA9217 > UBA9217 > UBA9217 > JAKAHZ01. The sequence goes on from JAKAHZ010000130.1 coordinate 1,439, forward strand.
CACGAAAACCTGCAGCGCCAACGCCGATTGTTCGAGCGGCTATTACTGCGTGGCAAACAACAGCGGGACGAAGGTCTGCACCAAGGGGTGCGCGAGCCATACTTACTGCGACGGGACAACCTGCTGCTCCTACCAGCAGGACCCGGCCAATCCCACGACCTGCAAACAGACCAGCTGCACAATGCAGGCCGACTCGCTCCCGAGCGTCTTCGACCTCGTTGAGCAGCAGAAGTGACCTTGCAACAACCGGTTTAAGAGATAAAACGCATTCGTTCTCACCACGAAGTTCACGAAGGACCGAAGATAATCTAGAATCAATTTCGTTCGATCTTCTTCGTGCGCTTCGTGTTCTTCGTGGTAATTCTCTCGTCGTTTGATGCAGATTTAATTCGGTTCTTGCTACTCCGTCTTCCACGATTCATAGTGACAGATCTCGATCAACGGCTTCCGAGCAGGCCCCGCCTTCCCCTCCTCCGTTGGATAGCCCAAGGGAAAAAGCCCCACGACCCGCACGTTCGCGGGAATGCCGAGCAGGTGCTTGAGCTTGTCCTCGTCATAGACCCCCACAAAGACCGTTCCCAGTCCCAGGCCGCGCGCAGCGAGCATCAGATTCTCCGCCGCGATGCCGCAGTCCACGAGATAGTATTTCTGGTCCCAGAGCGCGCCGGAATTCGCCGGGTCTGCGCAGAGCGCTATCACCACCGGCGCTTCGGCCAGCGCCTTCTTCGAGGGATTCGATTTATAGCCCTTGGGCGCGAAGAAGGACTCAACATAGGAAAGATCGCTGATCTTCTCCTTCACGGTACGATCCTTTACAACGATCATCCTCCAGCACTGCATGTTCGCCCACGACGGCGCAAGCCGCACCGCCTCCAGCACGGCCTGCAGCTTCTCTTCTTCCACAGGCCGGTCGAGATATTTCCTTACGCTTCGCCGTGTCTTGATCGCGTCAAAGAGTTCCATGACTCCTCCTTACGTATGCGATGAGAATAATATTTATCACCGTCGCAAACGGCAAAAACAGAATATACGAAGTTTTCTTCATGTCTCATCTCCAGACGGACGAGTATCATTTCTGTTTTGCCAGATGCGCGGCGACGGCATCCTTGTGCAGGCGGACATATTCGCAGCTCGGATCATTGCCGCATTTCCTGCACTTAAGATCGTATGCGGAATTCAGGGTCCCGCAGTTCTTGCAGGAGTAATGCTCGACCATTTCGGTGAACCAGGTCTCGTAGCCGGCTGTCCTGATCCGCTCCTGCGACTTCCAGAGCTCGATCCGGTGAGGCGCCAGGGAATGGAATTCCTTCAAGGCCGCGCAGGGGTATTCCGGACAGGATCCGCAGAAATCCACGCCCTTTCCCGAAGCGCAGGCCGCCATGGTGCAGAGGGTTTTACAGAAGAAGCACCGTTTGTCCGACCGGCACCCGTTGCACTCCAACTCGTTCACGGAACGCTTCAGTCTTTTCGCCAGGGCCGCAAGCCGCCGCGGGTCTTCCTGCGTCGCGATGAAAACATGGCAGGCGGGACAGAACAGCCCGCAGACGGCAGCCAGTCGCTTCTCCGGGTGAACCTGCATCATTCGTTCCTCCCATCGGGATCGTGTGTCCGGGCATCAGCCCAGTTGCGGTCCTTTGCCGACAGCCATTTTCCCGAAAAAGTACCGTTGTTTGACCTCGGCTGTCTTCTGCTTCCAGGCTTCGACGCCGTGCTGCCTGATATAGCACAAGGCAAAAAGCTTGATGTTGTGCGGAAGCTCCGATGCCTTGTCCGCCGCAGGATTGAATTTTGCGCAGGGGAAATCGGCGCATTCGAAACAGAAGTCATGCCCGCGCTTGCTGATGCATGCATAGGTCTCGCACGTCCCCTGCACGAACTGGCAGCGGCCCTCCAGGGGCCTGCACCCTTCGCAGGGAACGCCGTTCCACCCCACCTTCTTTACCAGCATCTCTTTCAGGGCCGGATTTTCCCTGACCTTATAGGCAGGACAGTCTCCGCAATACCCCCCGCACGGCGAAACCAGCGTAATATCTTGCTTGTTCTTCATCTCCATCCTCCTTTGCGGCTGTAGTTGACGATTAGACCGGCCTGGAGGACAAAGGTTACAGAGATCACGATAAAAGCTGCCATTCCTTCCGTCGGATGCCGTTGCGGACCCGTTCCACAAAAACGTCGGCAGCGCGTTCCTGATGAAGCCCCTCGTAGAAAGCGCGCAACATCCAGAGGCTCGTCACTTCCCCTTTGGCCCGCAGGTTCACCGGCGGGAGCGGATCCACGAAAATGTCTTTCGAGATCACCCCCCTCGCCAGGGCGAAGCGGACCCATTGCCTGCAGTTGCAGGGATTCCTTTCGTCGATGAATTGACACCGGTTTTCCATGAACCCGAGCCAGCGCTTCTTCGCGCGATGGAGCGTTGTCTTGACCGAGCCGGTGGAACACTCCAGAATGTCGGCGATCTCCTTATGCGGCAGGTCCAGCGTGATCGCCAGACAAAAGACCTGACGTTCCTTCGCCTGAAGACATTCCGTCAGCGCGTGCAGGCATTTGATCCTGACCTGGCGGGCAAGCAGCTCCGTTTCCGGATTGGACGCGGGATTCGAGTCGATGACATCCTCGTAGGAATAGCCCTCATCCTCGGTGAAGGTCTGGATCGGCAGCTTGGTCCGGTATTTCACGTGATCATGGGCGACATTCAACGCGATCCGGTAGATCCAGGTGAAAAAGGAGCTTTCACCCCTGAAGGTATCATAGGATCGAAAAGCGCGGCAGAACGCCTCCTGCGTGATATCCTCGGCATCCTGCGAATTGCCGGCAAACGACAGGGCGAGCCGGTAGACTTTCGGCTGATGATCCCGGTACAGACGGTCGAAGAGTTCGCGCTGATCATCGATCATTGTCATGCCTCGACCGCAGACCTTCTCTCCACCAATACCGGTTCTCGTGCTCCGCGGGATCGACCAGTTCCCCCATCATGGGCGTGATGATGCGTGCGTTGTTCTTCTCCGCGGCGGTAACGAACCGCTCGATCGGTTCATACCAGCTATGAAGCGACAGATCGAAAGTCGCCCAATGGATCGGCACGATGATCTTCCCGCCCAGATCGCTGCCGGCCTCGATAGCCTGCTCGGGATTCAGGTGAATGTCGGGCCAATTCTCGTGATACGCCGACATCTTGACGAAGGCCACGTCAAAGGGGCCGTATCTATTCCCGATCTCCCTGAAGTGTCCCGCCATTCCCGTGTCGCCGCTGTGATAGACCTTCATTTTCTTTCCGAGCAAGACCCATGAACACCAGAGAGTCCTGTTCCGGTCAAATAGTCCCCGGCCGGAGAAGTGCCGTGCGGGAACGGCAACGATCTTCACGTCGTCAAATACCCGTTCATCCCACCAGGCGTATTCCCTGATCTTCTCCTTCGGCACACCCCATTTCTCCATGATCGCAGCGATGCCCAGGGGCACATGGAAGATTGCAGTCTTCCCGGCAAGAGCCGTGATCGTCGGTCTGTCCAAATGATCGTAGTGATCGTGGGAAATGAGCACCGCGTCGATCGGGGGAAGTTCTTTTACCGCTATCGGCGCTGGCTGGAACCTTTTCGGCCCAGCCCAGGAAAAGAACGAAGCGCGATCCGAGAATGCCGGGTCGATGAGGATCCGTTTGCCTTCCAGTTCCATGAGCACGCAGGCGTGACCGAGCCAGACAAACCGGAGTCCCTGTGCAGCAGGCTCTGCCCCGTATCCCTGCATCGACGCGACCGGCAAAGGATGAGTGGGAGTCCGGTCCCGATGGCCCTTGAACAGGAACTGGTACATAGTGTCCCAGTTCGTTCCCGCTTTCATCACCGTCGTCGGTTCGGTATTTTCGAACCGGCCGTTGGAAACATTTCTCGGCTGTACCATGGAATTCCCCGAATAGACCGGGCTGGAGAGATACCATCCGCAGCCCAGCATGATAACGGCAAGAACAGCAACCGTTCCCAGCAACATTATTGCAATACGTGACAATCGGCACCCGTCCGGTTCCCGCCGGTCGAAACCGCGCGCTCCGGGAGAACGGAGCCGCTCCGTCTTCGGTCTCGACATGGTTCGCTACGCCCCGTCGTTCCTCTCGAACTCTGTCAGGTTGGCGAAGATCCTTGCGAGATATCGCTCGAAGGCGTCGATCTCCCTGGCGCTGAATCCTTTGTAGAACAACCGGGTCTTTTCATTCGTTATCTTTGTGTAGAGTGTACGGCACTGGCTGTCTTTCTCGGTCAGCTTGATGAGAATGGCGCGCCGGTCCTCCTTCGACGGAACGCGCTTTATGAATCCGGCCCGTTCCAGCCGGTCCAGCATGCTCGTGAGCGTGGATTTTCCGAGCGATGTCTTCTTCGCCAGTTCCTGGATCGAAATGCCGTCCCCGTTCCAGAGGACAAAGAGGATCCTTCCCTGGGCAGGGCTGATGTCGTTCAGCTCGTACTTTGCCAGGATCTTGGAGAATATCCTCTCGGACAGCAGCTGCACCTTGGCGATCAGAAATCCGCCTTGCCGTACCTTCGCCATGCTTAACCTCGAAGATCGAACCGGCGCCTGTCGGGCCGGTGATCGTAATCCGCGACGAACGGAAGGAGACGTACGACGTCGTCAGTGCTCCGCCCGTTTTGGTTTGCTAGAGTATAGTTCCATATAGAACTATTAGTCAAGTGTTTCTTCCTGTAAGATTATGTTGTTCGTGCATCGCGCGGGCACGACGTAATCAGCCGCTGAACGGTGAAGAGACGATCATGCGCTCAGTGCGAATACGCAGCGTATGTCGGGGCGTTTTCGACGGGAGGCCGGAAGGACGGTTGGGCAGGTCGAACGGCGTTGTCGGCATGGACTCGCATGCTAGCTGAATTTCGTCAGGTACGATTCCAGCGCGGATAAAACATTCCCCGTCAGTCGCGGGCAATCAGTCGCTCCCATGATTCCTTCCGATGCCAGGGAGGCGAACATCATGCACGTGGGTTGACCGCACTCCCTGCAGTTGGCCTTGGGCAGGAGCTTGTAGATCTCCAGGATGTGAGGCTTCGCCTTGCCGGTATATTTCGGCACGATCACTTGGCGGTTGTCCCAGGCGTCGTTGATCTCTTTCCGCAGCCAGTCCAGGACATGGTCGGCCTCAGCCTCGTCCTTCAAGGCATTCACGGCGATCTTCCGGCCGTGCACCGTAATGAGCTTCCCGTGCATCTTGAACGTCACCGACGGGGGGTCCCTCACATAGCTGTCCCCGTCGAGTACGGCGTTCAGAAACGGCAGGGCCTCTCCGACATCCTCGTCGAGATGCGCGATACAGTGCAGGGACTGGAAGCTGTTGTTGCACTCCGGCCGGAAGATTTCCTTGTGATAACCCGAGAGCAGCATGGTATGACCTCCCGCTCAGGAACAGCACGCGTTTTCTGCGCGGTTGCAGCGTTCGGACCGCGCCTCGCCGACAAGCCGCCGCAGGTACCTGGTGATCCGGTGGCAGTTGTCTTCATAGATCTTCTGAAATTCTTTTTCAGCGGCGTCCATGCACCTTTTCTCCTCACGGTATTACCGCGAACCCGTTCCCGAAAGGGCCGTGGTCACGCCAAGGCCGATATACGCGCCGCCCGCGAGAAAGCGACCGCGGCCGATCACCCTGCTGTTTTCCGGAAGCCATGCGCCGATCCTGCTTGCAAAGAGCACATAGACCGACTCAACAACGATCGCGAGCACGATGAGGAGCAAGCCGTACGAAATGATCTGGACCGCAGCGTTTCCGCGATGGACATCCATAAACTGCGGCAGGTATGCGAGAAAGAACATGGCGGTCTTGGGATTCAGAAGATTGACGAAGAAAGCCTCGCCAAAGACACGCTTCAGCCCGACCGCAGGCGCGCGACTATCGACAGGCTTCTCATGCGGTTTCCGCAGCTTTTCCATGCCTAGATAGATGAGATACATTGCTCCGGCGTATTTGACTGTGGTAAATGCGGCAACCGACGACAGGAGCAGGGATGTCAATCCGAGCGTTGCGGCGAGAATATGAACTATCGTCGCAGCTTCAATGCCAAGAAGGGACGCAAAACCGGCGGCCCTTCCCTGATGCATGCTTCTCGTCACGAGGTAGAGGATATTCGGGCCGGGTATCACGATGATGACGAACGCTCCCGTCAGGAACAAGACTATTTGCGAGCAACCGGTCATGTTTCCTCCTCGGGAAGATATGGCATGCGCCAGGGCATTTCTTGTTCACTGTGCTGACCGATGGATTTCTTCATCCCGGGGTCCCTCTTGAGGTGCGCTCTGCCCGTTTCCCTCCAAAGACGTTGATCGTCCTGGTGCCGGCAGTGAATGATCCGTCATGCGGCATCCCTTTCGGGATGTGATATTCGTCGCCTGCCCTGAGTACGATCCGTTTCCCGCCGATGCCCAGGGCGTACTCCCCCTGTATTACGACGAAGTATTCGTCGAACTCATGCACATGCTCCTTCGACATTCCGTTCTTCGCGCACTGAAATATGACAACCTGGCTTCCCTCGGCGCCGTCAAACAGGTACCCTTCCACGCCCCAGCTTACCTGTTGAGCAACAACGGCATTTCGGGGATCCTTCATGAAAAGCGGGAATGCGTCCATCTTCGGCCTCCCGATGATCGCCGGCACGTCATGCACGTGAATCGCCAGGCATTGATCATTTGAAAAGATATCGCGGCGTGCGCCTCAGATATTCTTCGTAGTCCCTTCCGTAACGACCGTGGCACATGCGTTCTTCCGCAAGGATCATTCCATGCTGCAATACTGCGATCACGATCAGCGCAACTGCCAGCCGGAGATCGAGCGTCATGATCGTAATACCCGCGAAAACGAATAGTGCCGAGACGTACATCGGATTGCGGGAGATGCGATAGACGCCGCCTGTTGCTGGTCGCTGGGATGGCGTCTTAGAGAAGACGAGGACGGAAAGAAGAAATCCGATGAGGCCAGCCGCATAGACGGCTGCGCCCGCGATAAGCGCCGTAGTGTTCGGGGAAAAAGGTGTGAAAAGTGTCAGCACCATGAACGGATAAGTAGACAGAGAGGCTATGACCGTTGCAGCTTTTTCCCGGGTTGTATATCCCGTCATGTCGCCCAGCCGCCGTGCAACATCGCGTCGGACAAGCGTTACCGCCGCGAATATCGGGACCCCCCG
>JAKAHZ010000131.1 GCA_021814615.1 Nitrospirota bacterium
CGTTCACGAGCGCGGCGCCTTCGGCCAGGAACGCCTGGATGCGGCTCCGGGACACCTGCTGATGATGATGCTGGATGAAGAGGTCGAGCCGCTTGCCCGCATGACTGTCGGTGACGATGTAGGTTGTTTGGGGCATAGGCCTGCCCAAAGGGAACGGATCAGCGCTTGTTCGTTGCCGGCTGCGCTTTTGCCGCGGTCGGCTGCTGCCGGCTTCCGAGGTAGCGGAGCATGATGAGCGACGCGCAGAACATGACGACGGCGATGATCTGGGAGGTGGAGACGAGGCCGCCGAACCAGACGCCGCGCACCGCATCACCGCGGAAGAATTCCACGGTGAACCGCAGGACCGCGTACAGGGCCGGGTAGGTCCAGAAGACCTGGCCGTCGAAACTCCGGAACCGGTAGAGCGTGAGCAGCAGCAGGAAGTTCAGGAACTCGCCGCCCGCCTCGAAGAGCTGAGTCGGGTAGAGGCCGATGCCGAGCGGCGCCAGGGAATGGGGGTCGGAGTAGGTGATGCCCAGCGGGCCCGTGCACTGCGCGCCGTAGCAGCATCCCGCGAAGAAGCAGCCGAACCTTCCGAACATGTGGCCCAGGGCGACGTAGGGGGCGAAGATGTCCGCGGTCTTCCAGAGCGGCAGGTCGTGCTTCCGGAGGTACCACACGCCTGTGGCCACCGCGCCGATCAGGCCGCCGTAGAATACGAGTCCGCCTTTCCAGATGGCGAAGATGTCCAGCGGGTTCCGGGTGAATTCCTGCCAGGTGACGATCACGTAAAGCAGGCGCGATCCCACGATCGCGGCGAGGAGCAGGTAAATCCCCATGTCCAGGATGCGGTCGGGATCGATGCCTTCCTTCTTCGCGCGGCGCGAGGCGAGCCAGATCCCCAGGAGGAACCCGATGCCGATCATCAGGCCGTAGAGCCTGATCGGGAAGGGGCCGATGGTCCAGGCGCCCAGGTCGATCTTCGGTATTTCGAACAGGATAGGATGCATGAGTTCACTTGAAGAAACGAAACAATGATGGTCTCTCTATTCTTCGCTTCGTGTTCTTCGTGTCCTGGTGAAAATAGACTTCGCTTTTTAATAGAGCGGCTTGTTTACTTCGGCTCAGGTTCCTGGGATTTGGTGCTTCCACCGAACAGCATGTCGATGGCCAAAAGCCCCACGCCGACCGTGATGGCGGAATCGGCGATATTGAACGTGGGCCAGTGCCAGGTCCTCACGTACCAGTCGATGAAATCCACGACCGACCCGAACCGGATGCGGTCGATGAGATTGCCCACAGCCCCGCCGCCGATCAAGGCCAGCGCGACAACAAGCAACCTGTCCTGGGCCTTCCTGATCAGGACCGCGATGACCGCCATGGCCACGATCGCGATGATAATGAAGAAAAAGGTCCGCCACGCGCCCTGCGCGCCGGCGAGAAACCCGAAGGCGGCGCCCCGGTTCCGCACCGACGTCACATTGAAAAACCCCGGGATGACCGTCACGGTCTCGCCGAGGAGGAAGCGCGTCATGATGAGCTGTTTTGTGAACTGGTCCAGCGCAATGACGAGAACCGCGATCGCTGTGACCCAGGAGTATTTATTCTTCATTATCTTATCGTCAGTCAGCAAGCGTGAGAAATCGAATTGAACCGCCAAGGCGCGAAGGTCGCGAAGGATATATATTCACAACAGCAATGTTCTTGTTTCCTTGGCGCTCTTTGCGTCTTCGCGGTAAACGCGTTTGAATTGTTCCTACTCCAGATTCCCCGCGCACCGCGAGCAGATCTGCGGATGCTCGGCAACGGCGCCCACGCTCTCCTGGTACATCCAGCAGCGTCCGCACTTCTGGCCCTTTGCCGGGCCCGCGGTGACCTTGAGCCCCTTGACCGCCTCGCTCGCAAAGGCATCGGCCGGCGCTTCGGCTGCCGTCGCAACCTTCGCCTGGGACACGATGAAGATGAAGGCAAGGTCCTGTTCGTACTGCTTCAGGAGTTCGTAAAGTCCCGGTTCCGCAAAAAGCGTCACCTGCGCGTCGAGCGAATGGCCGATGGTCTTCTCTTTCCGGAGCGCCTCGAGCACCTTGGCGGCCTCGCCGCGCACTGCCTGGAGCTTTTCCCACCGGGCTTCCAGCGCATCATCGAGATACTTCGTCTCGACCTTCGGGAAGTCGGCAAGGAACACGCTCGGCGTCTTCTTTCCCTCGGCCATGTAGCTCCAGACCTCGTCCGCGGTGAACGACAGAACCGGCGCCATGAGCCGCACGAGGCCCGAGAGGATGTCTGCCATCGCGGTCTGGCCCGACCGGCGGGCGACGGACCCCGCCCTGGCCGTATAGAGCCGGTCCTTCAGGATGTCGAGGTAGAAGGCGCTCATGTCCACGGCGCAGAAATTGTGGACCGAATGAAAGACTGTGTGGAACTCGAATTCGTCGTAGGCCTTCTCCACGCGCTGCACCAGCTTCTGAAGCCGGAGGAGCGCCCACCGGTCGATCTCGAGCAGTTGGTCGTCGGGAACGCGGTCCTTCGCAGGATCGAAATCCGACAGATTGCCCAGAAGATAGCGGCAGGTGTTCCGGATCCTGCGGTAGGCCTCGGCCAGGTGGGCCAGGATCTCCTTGGAGATGCGGATGTCGTCGCGGTAATCTGCCGCAGAGACCCAGAGCCGGAGCACCTCGGCGCCGTACTGGTCGATCACTTCCTGCGGCGCGACCACATTGCCCGAGGACTTGCTCATCTTCTTGCCCTGGCCGTCCATGGTGAATCCGTGGGTCAGGACCGTGCGGAAAGGCGACGTGCCCGTGGTGCCGACGGAGGCAAGGAGCGACGACTGGAACCAGCCGCGGTGCTGGTCGCTTCCTTCGAGATACAGGTCAGCAGGCCAGACAAGCTCGGGCCGCTGTTTGAGCACCGCTGCCTGGGACACACCGGAGTCGAACCACACATCCAGGATGTCCATCTCCTTCCCGAGATCGGCTTTCCCGCACTTCTTGCATTTCGTGCCGGGCGGCAGGAGCTCGGCGGGCGTCTTGGTGAACCAGATGTCCGCGCCTTCCTTTTCCACCTGGTCGGCCACATGGTCGATCACCTTCTTGTCCAGAAGCAGTTCGCCGCAATCCTTGCAGGTGAAGGCCACGATAGACACGCCCCAGGCGCGCTGACGCGAGATGCACCAGTCCGGCCGGTCCTGGACCATGGACAGGAACCGGTCCTTGCCCCAGCCCGGCACCCAGGCCACGTTGTTCGCCTCGTCGATCACCTTCCGGAGGAGATCGTTCGTCTTCATGGAGATGAACCACTGCTCCGTGGCGCGGAAGATCACGGGATTCTTGCAGCGCCAGCAATGGGGATAGGAATGGACGAGCTTTTCCTCGGCGAGAAGCGCGTGCTTCTCCTTGAGGAGGCTGATGATCCCATTGTTCGCCTTGTGCACGTTCTCGCCCGCGAACATGCCCGCTTCCTTCGTGAACCGCGCCTTCTGGTCCACCGGCGCGTAGACCGGCAGGTTGTACCGGAGGCCCGCCTCGTAGTCCTCCTGGCCGTGGCCGGGAGCGGTGTGCACGGCGCCGGTCCCCGCTTCGAGCGTCACGTGCTCGCCCAGGATCACGAGGGAATCGCGGTCCAGGAAGGGATGGCGCGCCTTCAAGCCTTCGAGCTTCTTGCCCTTGAACTTTTCGAGCACTCGACCGGTCATGCCGAACTTCTTGAGCGACGCCTCCAGGAGCGCCTCGGCCACGATCAGCACTTCGCCGGAGGCAACCTCCACGGCGACATAGTCGAGCTGGGGATGAAGCGCAACGGCAAGGTTCGAGACGAGCGTCCAGGGCGTGGTCGTCCAGATCACGATCGAGACGTTCTTTCCGGCAAGGGAAGGCAGGCACGTCGCCGCCCCGGGGAGGTTGAACTTCACGGAAATGGACGGGGACTCGTGGTCCGCGTACTCCACCTCGGCCTCGGCCAGGGCAGTCTCGTCATGGCCGCACCAGTACACGGGCTTCTTGCCCTTATACACGCCGCCCGCGCCCACGAACTTGCCCAGCTCGCGAACGATCGCGGCCTCGTAGGGATAATTCATCGTGAGGTAGGGATTCTCCCAGTCGCCGAACACGCCCAGGCGTTTGAATTCCTCGCGCTGGATGTCGATGAACTTGGCTGCGTACTCGCGGCAGAGCTTCCGGATCTCGGCCTGGGACAGCGTGTCCTTCTTCGGCCCCAGGTTCTTCAGCACCTGATGCTCGATCGGCAGGCCGTGGCAGTCCCAGCCGGGCACATAGGGCGAACGGAAGCCCTTCAGGGACTTGTACTTCACGATAATATCCTTCAGGGTCTTGTTCAGCGAATGACCGATATGGATATGGCCGTTTGCGTAGGGCGGGCCGTCATGCAGGATATAGGCAGTCTTGCCCGCATTCTTCTCCTGCATCAGGCGGTAGGTACCCTGCTCCTGCCAGCGCTTGATCGAGCGCGGCTCCAGGTCCTTCAGGTTCGCCTTCATCGGGAAGTCGGTCTTCGGCAGATTGAGGGTTGTCTTATAGTCCATAGGTCGTCAAGAATGCTGGTCGCATCAGGATGAAACCTGCCTTGCCGCTAGGACACAAAGACACGAAAGATTGCAGGTCTTTTCGCGTCCTGGCGTCTTCGTGGCAGAGATTAGTTTTGTTTTTTCGCCTTGTCTCAGAGTCCGGCGATCTGCGTCACCGTGTCGCCGCGTCTCCCTGTCGGAACTTAATCTTCAGCTTCTTCCGCGCCCTTCTTTTTGCTCGTGATGTCGCCGTCCTGATCGAAGGCCGAGAAATCGCCGGCCTTCATGCCCGAATCCTTGGCCGCCACCTTCGTCGGCTCGGTCCCCTTGCGGAAGGCGTCGAGGTACACGTCGGATTCCGGTTCGTCGTCGCGAGCCAGGAGCCCGGTAGCACGGTCGATCTTCACAAACGTTACATCCTCGGGCGCGATGAAATCCTCGGCCGGCGCCCCGGCCAGCGCATTGGCCATCACGCCGACCCAGATGGGCAGCGCGGCGCGGGCCCCCGTTTCCTTGTCGCCCAGCGAGGCGGCCGCGTTGTCGTAGCCCACCCAGACGCCTGCAACCACATTGGGCGAATAGCCCACGAACCACGCGTCCACATAGTTGTTCGTCGTCCCGGTCTTGCCCGCCAGCGGCTTGCCCAGGCCCAGCGCGCCCTTGCCCGTGCCCTCGTTCACCACACTTTTCAGGAGACTGGTAACGAGGAAGGCCGTGGTCTTGTCGATGCGCTGTTCCGGATTGGGTTCGTAGCTTTCGAGCGTGTTCCCCTTGCCGTCCACCACGCTCTTGATGAGGAGCGGGTCTGCATGAATTCCCTGGGAGCAGAAGGTGGCGTATGCCGAGGTGAGCTCGATGGGCGTCACCGCCGAGGAGCCCAATGCCGAGGTGTAGTCCTCGTTGATGGGGCTCGTGATGCCGGCGCGCCGCGCGAAGTCCGTGGCAGGCGCCAGGCCGATGTCTTCCAGCAGGCGGACCGTCACCGCGTTTCGCGACAGGGCCAGGGCCGTGCGCATGCGCATGGGCCCGAGGAACCGGTCGTCGTAATTCTCCGGTTTCCACCCCTTCTTGTCCTGTTCGCTCTTCTCGTGGATCACCGGCAGGTCGAGGAGGATCGATGCCGGCGTGTACTTGTACTGGTCCCCCGCCTTGGCTTCGAGCGCAGCGCCGTAAATGAAGGGCTTGAACGACGAGCCCGGCTGGCGCTTCGCCTCCGTGGCGTGATTGAACCCGCCTTCGACGAAATCGTAGCCGCCCACGAGCGCCCGCACATACCCCGAGTAGGGTTCAATCACCACCACAGCGCCTTCGGCCAGCGGCGTCTGCTCCAGCAGGAACGAGGCGATGCGCTTTTTCTTGTCATAGTTGCGGAAACGGACCTTGATAATGTCGCCGGGCTGGATGATCTCCGACGGCAGTTTGTACTCCGGCGTCTCGTTCTTGTCGTTCTTGTTCTTCTTCGGCTTGAGGAGGGCCCAGGCCATGTCGTCCTTCATCACGTAGCCGATCATGCCGCGGCCCTTGACCGTGAGCCCGTACTCGTTCACGACCAGCACCTGGGCGTTGAAGACCTCGCCCGGCTTGACCAGGACGCGCAGCGATCCCTGCTGCGCAGGGAGGACCTTCACTTCCTTGTGGCCCACGCGGCCGCGGAACCCCTGCCGCTTGTCCAGCTGGCGCAGCCCTTCCTTGAGGGACTGGACGGCGGCGCGCTGGAGGTCGAAATTGATCGACGTATAGACCTTCATGTTGCCCTGGTACAGCTTTTCGTCGCCGTACTTCGCCAGGATGTACTTCCGCACCTGGTCCACCACATGGGGAGCCACTTCCTCGGCGGTCCGCAGGTTCTCCAGGTTCAGCGGCTGGTTGAAGATCTCCTTGGACTTCTCCTCGGTGAGGTAGCCCTCGGCGACCATGCGCCGGAGCACATGGGCCTGCCGGAGCTTGGTCAGATCGACGTCGCCGTAGGGCGAGTAACCCATGGGCGACTGCGGCAGGCCTGCCAAAAGCGCCGCCTCTGCCTGGTTCACTTCCCAGATGTTCTTGCCGAAATACGTCTTCGCTGCCATCTGCACGCCGTAGGCGCCGTGGCCAAAGTAGACCTTGTTCAGATAGAGCTCCAGGATCTCGTCCTTCGTGATCTCCTTCTCCAGCCTGCGCGCCAGGATCACTTCGCGCACCTTGCGCGTGAATTTCCGCTCCGGCGACAGGAAGACCACCTTGGTCAACTGCTGCGTGATGGTGCTGCCGCCCTGGCTCACGCGCATGCGGATGATGTTCTTGAGCGCCGCGCGCAGGATGCCACGGTAATCGATGCCGTGGTGTTCGTAGAACCGCGGGTCCTCGGTGGCCAGGAGCGCGTTCACCATGGACTTGGGGATCTTCGCGAGCGGCACATACACGCCCTTCTCGATCCGGATCTGGCCGAGCACCCGCCCGTCGTCGGCATAGATCGTCGTGCCGGGCGAAGGTTTGTAGTCCTTGAGCGACTCGACGGTCGGGAGGTTGAAGGACAGCACGAAGAAGAGCAGGGCCAGGCAGAAGAGGCCGGCCAGGAATGCGCCACCCAGAAGCAAAAGCGCCTTCTTCACCGTCATGGCGCGGAGCCACGGGAGCGCCTTGTCGCGCCAGAAGGAGAGCGCGGAAAGCCATAATTTGTTCAACACTTCGATCAGTTTCTGTTTCATCGTGGTTCGGTTCCGGGTTGCGGTCCTGCGGATGGGCGTGAGGCGGGTTTCGTCCCTGTTTCAGCGCCGTAAAATAGTGTAAGCAAGCGCTATAATAGCATCGCAACGGGGCAAAATCAAACGAAAATACTATCCAAACGATGCACCAGTCGCATTGCCAGACCTGCGACCGAGGCAAAGCAAACACGTAACTAAGAATTCGAGATATTCCTGATGAGTGGTTAAGTTATCAGGGCTGCTGGTTTTGCCACCCTTCTTGCTTGCCCGAAGAAGGGTGGCGCCCAAGAAGGGCACCCAGCGAAAATCCTTCACGGCAGGCTCGGTCGTCCTCGGTACATTTCGGAAACTCGCCCTGCGGGCTCAGACATCCGAAATGCTTAACCCTCGTCCTCGGTCGCCTGCCTGGATTTTCGCATGGGGTTTCGCACGCCACGCGTCCCTGAAGCGGCCTATGTGTTTTCTAGGGCACCGTCAGGGCCTAAGACGGCGTCCCGTCGACTCTCAGCGGACACCAAAACTTAATCATCGGTCTTGATCTGAGATTGCAGCAGCAAAAGCAGGGCGGTTCCGAATACGGGCATCAGCTGCTTTCTGGCTTCCTCCGTGCCCTGGACATATGCGGGAAGCGCCACATAGCATTTTCTGAACAGCCCTTCCACTTCCCCTTTCGCGACCTCCACAATATGGCCGGGGACCTGTGTCGCCAGCCGGTAAATCTCCAGAATATGCTGCTTTGCAGATGCATCGTTGCCCGCAGCCTTGATGCTTTGAGCAAGATGCTGCGCGATCAATTGTTCCGTCAGCGCGTTCGCATCTAGCGAAATGCCTTCCTTGCTCAATGCCTGCGTTATCCCCAGCATGATCAGCAGGCTGAAGCCGATGATGAGCGGCGCATCTTCCGGCAGCGCGCTGCTCGAAGAGATCGTGCTTCGTCCCATGATCAGCATCGCCGTGTCCGTGATGCCGGACGCAGTGCGAATTACTCCGGCCTGCAGCCAGTCGAGGTGTGTTTTCGGGATTTCGGCTGAACCGGGTTCCGTCCCCGGATCGATCGATTTCACCGCGTAGGAAATGATCGCTCTGGCCAGCGGTTTCGTCTCCAGATCAACGATAGGATCCAACGTACATCTCCTTGCATGAGTGGCGCGTGCGGGGCCACCCTTCTTCGGGCAAACAAGAAGGGTGGCTAAATCTACAGTACCCTGACCTACCGGCTGAGAACCTCGTTCATGATCTTCTGGAGTTTCTCCGCGTCATAGGGTTTCTTGAGAAATGCGAGGAATCCCAGCTCGTGGTAGGACGACACATCGGCGTCATCGGAATAGCCGCTGGAAACGATCGCCTTCACCGCGGAGTCGATCTCGCGCAGCGCCTTGATCGTCTCTGCGCCGCCCATCCCAGA
>JAKAHZ010000019.1 GCA_021814615.1 Nitrospirota bacterium
CGGCTATCTCCTCCCCTGGGACCAGAAGGCCTATTGGGCGACGGTCGTGGGGACGAACGTTGCAGGCACCGTTCCGGTCATCGGCGGAATCCTCCTGAAGATTATCCGCGGAGGGGAAGAGCTCGGAGCCCTCTCCCTCAGCAGATTCTTTGCCGTACATACCTACATCCTCCCCTGGAGCCTGGCGATCCTGGCGGGCATGCATATCTTTTTGCTCGAACGGGCCGGCGCCGGCGGCATCTGGAACGCGGCGGACCGGGTGCCGTACAAGGCAGAGCCGCTTTTTCCCCACCAGCTCTTTCGCGACACGATCTTCATGCTCATCGTTTTCCTGGCTCTTGCAAGCTGCGCGCTTCTTTTCCCGGCGACGCTGGAGCCACAGGCCGATCCGACGGACAGCACCTACAATCCGCGGCCGGAATGGTATTTCTATTTCGTTTTCCAGCTGCTCCGGCTGTTTGAGGGCAGATTCGAACTGATAGGAACGGTGATCCTGCCGGGTGTTGCCGTGACCGTGCTGCTGCTGATCCCGTTCCTTGACCGAAGGCCGGAGCGGAATCCCGCGAAGCGCGGTCTTTTGATGTCCGCTGCCGCAGTTGTCGTTCTGTCGGTCCTGGCGCTGACGATCCTGGGCGCCCGTGCGCCGATCGTGAACGCTCCGGCAGTCACCACACCGTCGGTGCTGGCGGGACGGGACGTGTTCAACCGGAGCGGATGCATTGCCTGTCACAGCATTCAGGGAAAAGGGGGCGCCGTCGGCCCGGACCTGACCCACGTGGCGTCGAGACGGCCGGACCGCGAATGGCATCTGCGCCACTTCAGGGATCCCCAGGCGGTATCCCCCGGTTCGATCATGCCCAAGATCGATCTGTCTGATAAGGAACTGAATGAGTTGACGGATTATATGCTGAGTCTCAAATAGGCGCTGATCACCGGGCCGGTTCTTCCGGCCCGGGTCTTCTCTTCAATCCCTTCCCATCGGTATTTTCTCCTCGTTTGACATGTTTTCGCCTGGAAGCTACACTTTAGATGCGGTGTTTTTCCCTTATCCAATAAGAGCTCATGAGAATCTCGGAGAGCTGCGAGGCACTCAAAACATTTCAGGAGGAAGAGCATGTGTGACGCGTCGGTGAACAGAGCGCATGGCGGGATGCTCACTATTCCGGTGGAGCAGGCAGTGGGCGCCGTGCTTGCCCATGATGTGACCGAGATCCGGAAAGATGCATTCAAGGGCGCAGCGTTCCGCAAGGGTCACGTAATCCGCTCCGAGGATGTCTGTCATCTGCAGCGGCTCGGCAAAGACCGCGTCTTTGTGATGACCATCGGCGCCGATGAGATGCACGAGGACGATGCTGCGCTTGCTCTCGCAAAGGCGCTCATAGGCGAGGGCGTGGCCATCAAGGGCGCGCCGCGGGAGGGGAAGATCACGCTTGTCGCGGAGCGCGACGGGCTTTTCTCCGTGGACCATGACGCGCTGCTCGCCTTCAACATGCTGGGCGATGTCATGTGCGCCACGCTGCATACCAACACCGTTGTCACGAAAGGCCGCGAGGTCGCCGGAACGCGCGCCATTCCGCTCGTGGTGAAGAAGAGCGTGGTGGAAGAGGCAGTGAAGATAGCAAAACAAGTTCAAAGTTCAAAGTTCAAAGTTCAACGGAGCGGAGTGTTTGAAGTCAAGGAGATCCGGAAACCCCGTGCCGGCGTGGTCATCACCGGCAACGAGGTGTATCACGGCCGCATCAAGGATGCCTTCGCGCCGATCATCGCGAAGAAGATCGCCGCGGTCGGCGGCGAGGTCGTAGGAACCTTCTATGCGCCCGATGACGAGAAGATGATCGAGGAGAGACTTCGAGAGCTTTTAGCTTCGGGCGCGGATCTTCTCATCACCACCGGCGGCATGTCCGTGGACCCTGACGATGTGACGCGCTTCGCCGTCAGAAACCTGGGAGCATCTGATCTCGTCTACGGCTCGGCGGTCCTGCCGGGGGCGATGGTGCTGGTAGGCTACATAGAAGGTCGACACGGAGACGCGGAGACAAGGAGACACGGAGAGAAAACAAGCGAAGGCGGAGTCGTTTCGCCGCGTCGCCGCGTCGCCGTGTCTGCCGTTCCGATCCTGGGCATTCCCGCTTGCGGGATGTACCATTCCACGACCGTGTTCGACCTCATTCTCCCTCGGGTGCTTGCGGGAGAACGTATCGGTCGTCGCGAGCTTGCAGAGCTCGGTCATGGCGGTCTCTGTCTGCACTGCAAGGAGTGCCGGTATCCGGTCTGTCCCTTCGGAAAATAGCCAGTCTGAACATTGTGTTTGCTATTATGATAAGCGGAATAGACCGTAAGCCAACACCATTGCGGGTCATGTTCCTCTGCACCGGGAATTCCTGCAGAAGCCAAATGGCGGAAGGATTTGCCCGGGTCATGGGAAAAGGGAAGATCGAGGCTTTCAGCGCCGGACTCATGGCTGCAGGCGTTCATCCCCGCGCTGTCGCGGTCATGCGGGAGATCGGCATCGACATCTCCCTGCAGCGGTCCAAGGAGATCGACTACGAACTTCTTGCATCGATGGACGTGGTCATCACGCTGTGCAATCATGCCGATGAATCCTGTCCGGTCACACCGCCCGTCGTCACCAGACTGCACCGGCCGGTCACGGACCCCGTTGGAATGAAAGGAACGGAGCAGGAGATCATGGCGGATTTTCGCAGGGCGCGGGATGAGATCGGGAATGTCCTCGCCTTATTCATTCGTGACCGTGTCGACCGGTGACCCGGAGGGGGGAATACGTCGATGCGGGAAGGAGTCGTCAAAAAAGCAGTTGCGATTCTCTGCATAGAGAGGTACTATGATCACCCTTGCCCGGGTGGTTTCGGGCACTTGTACTAGTGATTGAAGGAGGATGTAATGGTCAGTCTTACCGATGGTGCTGTAAAGAAGTTCAAGGAAGTCGTCACTCAACAGGGTGCTTCCGGCGACGGCGTGCGGATCTTTGTTGTTCCCGGCGGCTGAAGCCCCTCACTGGCTATGGACATAGCCAAAGCTGCCCAGGCGGGCGACCTGACGATGGAAAAAGACGGTCTCCGGCTCTTCCTCGAAGAGCGCGCAAACCAGATGCTGATGAACACCACGATCGATTTCAATGAAGCTCAGGGATTTGTTCTCTCCGGCATGCAGCCGAGCTCCTGCGGTTCTTCCTGCAGCTGCTGATCACATCATGTTTCACTCGACTTCAACAGATTCGTAAATGACCGCTGCCTCTCCGGGCAGCGGTTTTTTTTATCCCTCCTGCCCCCGTCTGATTGTCAGCGGTTTTCTCCTGCCTCGTGTACAATAGAATAAGTGCTGATCAAAGATCGAGCGGGGGCGTTCAATGGCCTTACTTTCGGTCAATGACCTGGTGTTCGAAACAAACGGGAAGGGGCGGGGAAGGATTCTAGATGGACTCTCCCTGACCATGGAGCATGCCGAGGTGCATGCGCTGCTCGGCACGAACGGTACCGGAAAGAGCACGCTTGCCTATCTCATCATGGGCTGCGAGGGGTACCGGCCGGCAGTTGGCGAGATCCTCCTCGAAGGCGCAAGCATCGGCCATCTTCGAATACATGAACGGGCACGGCTGGGCATCACCATGACCTGGCAGGAGCCCGTCCGTTTTGAAGGCATTTCGGTTGCCGATTATCTGTCCCTGCGGAACCCGGGGGTCGACATAGACGCATTATTGGATCTTGTCGGCCTGAATCCGGCGATCTACCGCTCCCGCATGGTTGACCGGTCGCTCTCCGGAGGAGAGAGGAAACGCATTGAACTCGCATCCATCCTTTCGCTCCATTCCAAGCTCGCTATTCTTGATGAGCCTGATTCGGGCATCGACCTGCTCTCAACAAAGGACATCGTGAACGTCATCGAAGCATGCAGGAAGAACGGCTCCGCAGTGCTGCTGATCACGCATCGCGAGGAAATCGCCCTGATCGCCGACCGGGCATCGCAGCTGTGCAACGGCAGGATCGTCTGTTCCGGGAACCCGATCCGGGTTGCGGAACATTACAAATCCCGTCACTGCATGACCTGCAACGGCGTGGAGTGCCATTATGTCTGAACTGGAAGAGCTGACCGCATGCTTCGAGAATGCTGGCGGAAATGCCGGCGCGCTGTCCGATGCCGCTTCCGCGCATCTGGCGGCGAGCGGACATCGCATCCTGAGCAGCCGGACGGTGGAGGGTCTCGATGTCGACGCACGGGAGACCTCCGAGGGGATTTCTGCTGTGGTTACGGTTAGACGAGGTGTGAAGCTCCCGAATCCCGTCCACCTCTGTTTCGGCATGCTTCACGCCGAAGGGCTTCAGAGGATCGAAATGCAGGTTGCGCTTGAAGAGGGAGCAGCCGCGCATTTCATCGCGCACTGCATCTTCCCCAAAGCGGAAAAGGTGCGGCACATCATGGATGCATCGGTCCGGATCGCGGACAACGCCGAGATGCGGTACGAAGAAACCCACTATCACGGTCCCTACGGCGGAGTTGAGGTCGTGCCGAAACTGGCGGTGACGGTCGGAAGGAACGGCAGGTACTTCACCGATTTCACTCTTACGACGGGGAGGGTAGGAACTCTGGCGATCGATTACACGGTCGAGGCAGGGGAGGACGCGGTCACGGAGCTTACTGCCCGGGTCTTCGGCCACGGAAAAGACGATATCAGGATACGGGAACGGGTTCTTCTGGCGGGGAAGAATGCCCGCGGTCTCATCAAAACGCGCATTGCAATCGAAGACGACGCGACAGCCGAGGTGACAGGCATCACGGAGGGGAACGCGGCAGGCGCGCGCGGTCACGTGGACTGCATGGAAATCGTGAAGGACCGGGCGGTTGCGCGCGCGGTGCCCATCGTGGAAGTGCATGATCCAGGAGCCAAGGTTACGCATGAAGCAGCGATCGGAAGTGTGGATAAACGCCAGATGGAGACCTTGATGGCTCACGGCCTCTCACCGGAAGAAGCGGTGGACGTTATCGTGAAAGGAGCTTTGCGATAGCCCGACATTTCAAGACAACGGCGTGGATTTGTTGACTGCATCCTTCTGCGCCGCGCCATCCTCGTCGTGCGCGCAGAGCGACGAATTGTGCACAAGGGGGACGAGATGTTGTATAATAGGCCTCAATCAAATACCTTTTCAGGAGGATGCCCATGGTTCGAAGAGGATCGGCAGTGCTGTTGTCGCTGCTCTTTATGTTGTCCGGTTGCGTGCTCAAGTCGGAGTACCAGACCAAACTCACGGAGATCGACGGGTTGAGGAAGAACGTCGCCGGCCTGGAGGATAAGCAGGCTGCGGCGGAGAAATCCCTTGCCGAGGAAAAACAGAAGAACGCAGACCTTGCGAAGAAGCTTGCCGATCTCGAGCAGGCGAAGGCTGCGCTGGAAAAGGAAAAGGCCGCCCTGCAGCAGGAGAACAACAACATCAAGTCGACCCTGGAATCGAAGCGCGACCAGCTCTCGAAAGAGGTCGTTGACCTCAAGAACCGGCTGAACGAAAATACTGCGCGCATCGCGTCGCTGGAGCAGGAACTTGCGGGGAAGAACAAACATATCCTTGAATTGAAGGAGATGGTCGATCAGCTTACGAAAGAGAAAAACGTCGCTATCGAAGAAAAGGAGAAGGCTGTCTCCCAGGTGAAGGGAACCTATGACAGCCTCGTGTCCGAACTGAGGCAGGAGATCAAGCAGGGCGAAGTGCAGATCACCCAGCTCAAAGACAAGCTGACGGTGAACATGGTAGAAAAGATCCTCTTCGATTCAGGCAGCGCGGTGATCAAGAAAGAAGGGAAAAAGGTGCTGGATCGGGTCGCCGACATTCTGAAGACGCTGAAGAACCAGCAGATCAGGGTCGAAGGCCACACGGACAACGTGCCCATCAGCTCGCGCCTGGCCGACAAATTCCCGTCTAACTGGGAACTTTCCACTGCCCGGGCAACAACGGTCGTGCGTTATCTCCAGGAGCGCGGCGTCGACCCGGGTGTCCTCGGCGCGGAGGGGTATGGCGAATATCAGCCTGTAGCCCCGAACGACACGGACGAAAACAAGGCAAAGAATCGCAGGATCGAGATCGTGTTGCTTCCCATCCGGAGTGAGAAATAGAAGAAAAAACGCCGGCGGATGGCATCCGCCGGCGTTTTGCATTGCTTCCTGATCTTGTTTCGCTACAGTTCTTCCCTACTATCCCTATACGCCGCCTTTTTCCAGCTCGATCTTCTTTGTCACCTTGTGCCAGGTGATGCCCGTCTCCTTGTCGCCGAAAGGCTCATAGATGAGCTCGACGTCAACCGTCATACCGTAATCCAGGATGTTGGTCTTCCCGTCCTTGAACTCTGCGGGGAAGGGGATCTCGAACTCCTCTTTTACAGCCTTGTTCGGCGGCAGGCCGTTGTCGCGGATGATGCCGCTCTTTTCATAAGGTCCGCGGCCCATTTTGTCGCCGCGGCCGAGCTGCTGAGGAATAGGCATATAGATACGGGTGTGCTTCGCTATCGTGTTGCCTTTTGAATCTTTCGCGGTCACTTCCAGGACCAGCCGGTTGGGGGTTGGTCAGCCGTCAGGGATCGCATGGCCGGCGCGGTTGATCATTTCGATCTTGACCAGCGTCTGGGGGATCATCTTGGCCTTGTCGCGCCAGATGTAGCCGAGCGTCTCGACGCGAAAGTCCACGGCCGCTTTGCCCATGTTCAGGTCGTTGTAGCTCTGCATGTTGTGGCCGAGCTTGCTCTTCCGCATATGACATTCCTGGCAGGATTCCTGGCCGCCCTCAGCACGGTAGGCCCAGAGGTAGCTGCCGTAGAGCGTGCCGCACTGAGAGGGATTCTCGAGCTCGAAGTTCGGTCCCAGGCCGTGGCACTGGCCGCAGAGGATGGATTCGCTCATGATCGGGCTCTTTTTCATGACCGGATGAGCGGCATCCATGTGGCTGCCTTCCTTGGAACCGTAAACCTCGTTCTTCTGCGGGAACCCGTCGACCCATTTGTGGGTGATGGCGTTCCGCTCGTGGCAGATGAGGCAGCCGATGTTGACCGAAGAGAGTTTCTTCTCGATCTTGTCCTTTTCCTCAGGTTTCGTGTCCTTGTCCCCGTACTTGATCGAGAGCAGCACAATCTCTTTCGCCACGTCGTCCGTTGCCTCGACAACCTGGGGCAGATGGCACTTGAAACAGACCAACACGTGCTTGATCTTCACATCCTCGGGCTTCTTGACACCCGAATACTGCCAACTCATCAATCCCACCTTCACCGTGGTCGCCACGGTTAGGGCGGTCCTTCCGGTCCCGAAGATGGATCGTGCGTGAAGCGACTGGTCCCACTCATTGTAGATCTTCTCATGGCACTGCTTGCAACCGCTCGAATCGTACATCTTTGCCAGTTCGTCGATGCTCTTGGCCTTCTTTTCCTCGGCGGCCGCTGACTGATGGGGGATACCCAGCAGAAGCGGAAGCGCGAGCACAGCGGATACTGCTACGGTCCTGAGAAATCTCATTCGCCTGCCTCCTTTCGGGGATATGTGCTGCTAGTTGGTTAGGATGTGATGTTGCGATGTGTTGCATAAATCCACAATTATGGAATTATATGCTAACTGTAGCTTCAGAACGAGGAGATGTCAAATAAGATTAGTTTATGCGGTAGGGCGTAAGTGCTTATTTTCAAACGTTGTTATCTCTGAAATCGCTTGAGGACGAGAGTTGCGTTGAAGCCGCCGAAGCCGAAGGAGTTGGAAAGAACTGCGTTCAGGGAGCGCTGTCTCGGCTCATTGGGAACATAATCGAGGTCGCATGCAGGATCGGGATGTTCATAGTTCATGGTCGGCGGAATAATCCCTTCGGAAAGGGCGAGCGCGGTCACCGCGGCTTCGACGGCACCTGAGGCGCCGAGCATGTGACCCAGTACTGACTTGGTCGAGCTCACGGCAAGATTCCTTGCGTGTTCGCCGAAGACCTTCTTGATCGCCAGGGTCTCGACAAGATCGTTCGGAATCGTTGATGTGCCGTGCGCGTTGATATAATCGATTTCTGCAGGCTCCGTTTCTGCGTCAGCGAGTGCAAGCGACATGGCCCGGGCGGATCCGTCCCCTGCGGGATCGGGACGTGTATAGTGGAACGCGTCGGAGGTGAGGCCATAACCCGCGAGTTCGGCATAGATCCGTGCACCGCGTGCTTCGGCTCGGTCTTGTTCCTCCAGAACCAGCACACAGGCGCCTTCGGCCAGTACGAAGCCGTCACGGTCCCGGTCAAAGGGGCGGCTTGCCCGCCCGGGATCGCTATTCCGCTGGGACAACGCCCTGGCCTGGCAGAATCCGGCAAGGACGAGAGGAGTCAGCGCCGCCTCGGAACCTCCGGCGTACATCACATCGGCGTCCCCCCGCTGGATGATTCGGAATGCTTCGCCAACGGCATGGGTGCCCGTGGCGCAGGCTGTGGAAACATCCAGGCAGGGACCTTTCGCGCCGATCCGGAGCGAGATGTACCCTGATGCCATGTTTACGAGCGTCATGGGAGCGAAAAAAGGGGAGACCGCCCGGACGCCTTTGGACAGGAATGCAGTCATGTTGTTCTCGTTCGTCGTTACGCCGCCCCGTCCGGAACCGACCAGCACGCCCGTACGCTGGGCTGGCCCGGGATCTGCGGCGAGCCCGGCATCTTCACGTGCCATGAGCGCGGAGGCAAGGGCATATTGGATGAAGGGATCGAGCTTGCGCGCCGCCTTGGCGTTCATGAAGAGCAAAGGGTCGAATCCGCGCACCTCACCGGCCATCCGCGAGGGGAACGGGGATGGGTCAAATCGGGTGATCGTGCCGATGCCCGATATGCCTTTGCGGATGCTCCGCCAGGTTGACGAGATATCATTGCCAAGCGGTGTAACCGCCCCCATACCGGTGATGACGACCTGCCGTTTCATAGCCGCTAATATACCGGGGGAAACAGCTTCCTGTCAAAAAAACCGCTGTTCTTTCATGACGGCCATGGTATAATATTGCATCGAAACCATCCCCTTTGAGGAGACATGACCATGAAGACTGAAGTCGAAGCAGCGATCCAGCAGGTTCGGCCGATGCTCCAGCGCGACGGCGGCGATATAGAACTGGTCAGCGTGGAAGAGACGGGTGTCGTGAAAGTGCGCCTGAAAGGCGCCTGCGGCTCCTGCCCCATGTCCACCATGACGCTCAAGATGGGCGTTGAGAAATTTCTGAAACAGCATGTTCCCGCCGTCAAGGAAGTCGTGCAGGTCGCCTGAGCCGTCCGACCGACCGTTACATTTCACAACGCTGCGGAGGGCCGGTGGTCCGGTACCTGCCGCAGCGTTGGCGCATCCGATCACCTCCCTGGAAGCAAACAACGTTCTGTATATTTACCGGAAACAGGCATCGGCAAAAACCGCTTGACACCACCTGCCCGTTCTGCTATAACCTCTGCGGTCTTTTCTGCGTTCTTTTTCCGGCATCATCAGGATCAAACCCTATAAACGAGGTGTTGACCGAAATGGAAGCCACCAGCGTCAAAGCAAATGCCACCTTCAGCGGCGGCGTGCATCCCGCAGGCAACAAAGAGCTTACCTCCCACAAAGCAACTGTCACTGCAGCGATCCCTAAACGAGCAATCATTCCCCTGAGTCAGCACATTGGAGCGCCCTGCAAGCCCGCGGTCGTTATCGGCCAGGAAGTGAAGAAGGGCGAGAAAATCGGCGAGGCCGGCGGATTTGTTTCCGCGCCGGTGTATGCCTCCGTGTCGGGCAAGGTTGTTGCGATCGGCAATTTCCCGCATACCATGGGCGCAGAGCTTCCCGCGGTGGTGATCGAGAGCGACGGGAAGGACGAATGGGTCGCCGGACTGAAGGAAACGCCGGACTACAATGCGGTGAGCCCCGAAGATCTCAGAAAGATGGTGGGCGACGCGGGAATCGTCGGCATGGGCGGAGCGACCTTCCCGACCCATGTGAAGCTGACGCCCCCAAAGGAAAAACCGATCGATGTCGTCATCCTGAACGGGGCCGAGTGCGAGCCCTACCTGACTTCCGATCACCGCCTGATGCTTGAGAAGCCGAAGGAGATCGTCGAAGGCCTCCGGATCCTCATGCGCATCCTCGGCGTGAAGAAGGGATACATCGGCATCGAGGCGAACAAGCCCGATGCGATCGACTCGATGCAGAAGGCCGTGGCAGGATCATCCGACATCGCGGTTGTTCCCGCCAAGGTCAAGTATCCCCAGGGCGCGGAGAAGATGCTGATCAAGGCTGCGGCGGGACGGACCGTCCCCGCCGGCGGCCTTCCCATGGATGTGGGTGTGGTGGTGCAGAACGTGGGCACTGCTGCGGCTATTTATGACGCTGTTCGCTACGGCAGGCCGCTGGTGGAACGGTATGTGACGGTCACGGGCCGCGGCGTGAAGGAGCCGAAGAACTTCCTCGCGCGGATCGGCACGCCCTTCTCACAGTTGATCGAGGAGGCAGGCGGCCTGACGGATGACGCTGCGAAAGTGATCGCCGGAGGTCCGATGATGGGCATGAGTCAGCACAGCCTCGATGTCCCGGTCATCAAGGGCACATCGGGCATCCTGGTCCTGCCCAGGGCCGAGGTGAGCACGAAGCCTTACGGGCCTTGCATCCGCTGCGCACGTTGCATCGATGCCTGCCCGATGATGCTCCAGCCGTCGCTGCTCGGCCTTTTCATCGAGAAGGGCCATTATGAGGACGCGAAGGACTACAACCTCATGGACTGCTTCGAGTGCGGCTCCTGCACCTTTGTCTGTCCCGCCAACCGGCCCATGGTGCAGTGGGTGAAGCGGGCGAAGCGCGAACTGGCGAAGAAGAAGAATTGACGGGCAGGGCGGGTTCCTCACTAACCCGCCCGAGCTTCGTGAACGGATAATACTCGCGACGAGGTAACTACATGGAAGCAACTCCCAAAGAACAACCGAAGGCAGCTCCGGAACTGATCGTATCGATCGGACCCCACGTCCGCACCGAGGAAAGCACGGCCAGGATCATGTGGACCGTCAGCGCCGCGCTCCTCCCGGCGACGCTCATGGGCGTCTATTATTTCGGCATGCCGGCCATCATGGTCATCCTCATCTGCATCGCAACATCGATGGCTGCAGAGGCGGGGATGCAGATGCTTCTCAAGAAGCCCGTCACCCTGTCCGACGGGAGCGCGTTCCTGACTGGCCTGCTTCTTGCCATGAACCTGCCGGCGAATGCGCCGTGGTACATTCCCTTCATCGGATCCATCGTGGCGATCATGATCGCCAAGCATCTCTTCGGCGGCCTGGGCTACAACATCTTCAACCCGGCGCTCATCGGACGCGCTTTCGTCCTGATCAGTTTCGCCAAGATCATGACGACCTTCGTCGCTCCGGCGACCAGCTTCATGGCCGTGGATGCAAAGACCATGGCGACGCCGCTGGTCTTGCTCAAGGAAGAGGGAATGGCGAAGCTTCTCGAGGTCTTCCACACCAAGGCGGCCTTGTACCAGGACCTCTTCATCGGCAACCGTGCAGGTTCGCTGGGCGAGACCTCGGTCATTGCGCTCCTGGTGGGCGCGGCATTCCTGATATTCAAGCGCTATATCACCTGGCATATCCCGATTCCCTTCATCGCCACGGTCGGCGTGCTGGCCTGGATGTTCGGCGGCAAGGAAGGTCTCATGACCGGCGACCCTGTCTTCCACATGATGTCCGGCGGCCTGATCCTGGGCGCCTTTTTCATGGCAACCGATTATGTCACCGGTCCGTCGGTCCGGAGCGCGCAGATCGTTTTTGGCGTCTGCGCGGGGGCGCTCACCATATTGATCCGCCTGAAGGGCGGCTACCCCGAGGGCGTCATGTTCGCCATCCTGCTCATGAACTGCTTCTCGCCGCTTCTTGACCGGGGCATGCGGAGCAAGGTCTTCGGCAAAGCCGAGGCCAAGGGGGTGAAGAAATGAAGGACCTCTTGAAGATCACGGTAAGCCTCGTGGCCATCTTCGTCGCTGCCGGCCTCATCATGGGCCTCACCTACAAGTTCACCTCGCCCATCAAATTCCAGGCCGAAAAGAAGGAAAAGGAAGAGGCGCTGAAGGAAATGGCGCCCACGGCTACCGATCCGATCAAGCCGTCGGGCAAGTGGTCGGTGCACGGCAAGAATTTCGAGTACTACGAGGCGACGGCATCGAGCAAACCGGTGGCGTTCATCGCGAGTACGGCGGGCAAGGGATATTCGAGTTTCATCCAGATGCTCGTGTCGCTCAGCCCCGATCTGAAGATCAGCGATGTCAAGGTCCTGAGCATGAACGAGACGCCGGGCCTCGGCGACCAGGTCCTGGAAAAGAGCTTCCTCGACCAGTTCAAAGGCAAGTCCCTGTCCCAGATCGTTCTGATCAAGGGCGAGACGAAGGAGAACATCCAGGCGATTTCCGGCGCCACGATCTCGAGCCGCGGCGTGACGAACGGGATCAAGGATGCCGTTCAGACGCTGGTCGACAAGTACGGCGCCGGCATCAAGACGGCATCCCAAGAGGTGACGCATGAGCACTAATTCAGTGAATTACGGGACGATCTTCAAGAACGGCATCTTCGGCGAGAACCCGGTCTTCCGGCTGGCGCTGTCGCTTTGCCCGGCCGTGGCCGTCACCAGCGGCGTGAAGAACGGCTTTCTGATGGGCGTGGCGGTGCTGTTCGTGATGACCATGGTGAACGGCACGGTGTCGCTGCTCCGGAACTTCATCAATCCCAAGGTGCGAATCCCGTCGTACATGTTCATCATTGCCACCTGGGTCACGGTGACCGACCAGGTCATGGCGGCGACCCAGCGGTCGGTGTACAAGGAGATGGGTCTCTACATCGTGCTGATCGTGGCTTTCGCCATCGTTCTGTCCCGGGCCGAGATGTTCGCGAGCAAGAATAAGCTCCTGCCGTCTCTGGTCGACGGTTTCGCCATGGGCCTCGGATTCCTACTTGCTCTCGTGGTCCTGGGCATCTTCCGCGAGTTCCTGGGCAAGGGTTCGCTCTGGGGCAACCAGATTCTTCCCGGCAAGCCGGTTTTGATCATGATCATGCCTGCGGGCGGATTCTTCGCAATGGGCCTCGTGATGGGATGGCTCAACTGGATCGACCGGAAGTTCTTCGGCGGCACCGGAGCGAGCAGCGGCGGACACTAAGTTCAGTTCGGAGTGCGGAGCTCGGAGTGCGGAGATGAGTGCCAAGAGCCGCGATCCGAAATCCGATACATCATTTGGAGGCTACCATGTGGCAGCATGTACTGACGATCTTCATCGCATCGGCGCTCATCAATAATTTCGTTTTCTCCCGCTACCTGGGCCTGTGCATCTTCTTCGGCGTTACGAAAAGAATGGAAACCGCCGTGGGCATGAGCTTCACGTTTACGGGCGTGATGCTCATCGGCGCCGTGCTGAACTGGTTGATCTATACCTATGTCATGGTTCCGTTCCATCTGGGATTCCTCAAGATCGTAATCTTCATCGGCGTGGTGGCCGCGTTTGTGCAGGCGGCAGACACGATCATGAAGAAGGTCGCGCCGGCCTTGTACTACAAGCTCGGCATCTACCTCGCCCTGATCGTGACGAACTGCATCATCCTGGCCGTGCCGATCATCAATGCCGAGGAAAACTACAACCTCATGGAGGCAATGGCAATGGCGCTGGGATCGGGTCTCGGCTTCAGCCTCGCGCTGATCATCATGGCAAGCATCCGTGAGAAACTGGAGCTCGCGGACGTGCCGAAGTCCTTCCAGGGGCTGCCGATCTCCTTTGTGCTGACCGGCCTCATTGCGCTTGCCTTCCTTGGCTTCTCGGGCATGATTACGCTGTAAGCGAACATGAATGCGGAGTGCGGGATGGGGCGCACTGAGGCCTCATGACCGGTCACCCGCGGCGTTCAAATCACTGTGGTGAAGGTACACGACCATGTATGAACAAGTAGGCACGGTTCTCTTTCAGCTTCTGTCCCAGACACTGCACGTGTTCGGGAACAAGCTCGTTCCCCTGGTCGGCGTCGGCGAGTCGGCCGAGGCATTGGAGTTCGTACCGAACTCCATGGTGGTGAACGGACTGATCGTCCTGGCGGTCCTCGGCGTCATCTTCGGCATCGCTCTGGCGATTGTGGCGGCCCGGTTCGTCGTGAAGGTGGACCCGAAGGTCGAACAGGTGCGTGAGACTCTTCCCGGCGCCAACTGCGGTGCCTGCGGTTTTGCCGGATGCATGGGCTATGCGGAAGCGGTCGTGGGCAATCCGGATGTTGCGGTGAATATGTGCGCTCCCGGAAAAGGACCTGTTGCGGAAAAGATCGCCGCGATCACGGGCAAGGCCGCGGCGAAGGTGGAACCCAAGATCGCCCGCGTCTTCTGCCAGGGCGGCCGGAGCAAGAGTAACCGGAAGTTCATCTATACGGGCGTCATGGACTGCACGGCTGCGGTGCTTGCCGCGGGCGGCGACAAGTCCTGCGAGTTCGGCTGCCTGGGATATGGAACGTGCATGCGCGCCTGCCCCTTCGGCGCCATCCACATGAGCGACGACAACCTGCCGGTCATCAGTAAGGAGAAATGCACGGCATGCGGCAAGTGCGTCGCTGCATGCCCGAAGCAGGTGATCGAGATCGCCCCGGCGGCCAAAGCCGTGGTCATCAGCTGCCACAGCAAGGACAAGGGCATCGACGTCAAGAAAAAATGCCAGGTCGGCTGCATCGCCTGCGGCATCTGCGTCAGGACCTGCCCCGTGGATGCCATCAAGATCGATAACAATCTTGCCAGGATCGATCACAGCAAGTGCATTACCTGCGGCCTTTGCGCCAAGAAGTGTCCGACCAGCGCCATCGCAGACTATCTGGCGCCGCGGCCGAAAGCTTCCATCGATCCCTCAAAGTGCGCCGGCATCGACGTCTGCGCCAAGGTCTGCCCGGTCAATGCTATTTCCGGCGATCTCCGCGCCGTGCACAAAGTCGATCAGGCGAAGTGCATCGGTTGCGGCATGTGCGAGGCGCGCTGCCCGAAGAAGGCGATCACCATGGTTCCTGTCGTCGGCAGCGCAGCCGAGCCAAAGAAGGAAATGGCGTCCGTCTAGGCGTCGAGGCACCTTGAAACATCATCAGGGATACGGAAACGTATCCCTATTTTTTTTCTTGTCCTTTTCCCTTGACAAACATCGGCGCATACGATAAATACAAATCACTTTTTGTTCTTCAATTCTGTGGCAGGAGAACGCTGTCGGAGGTGACCAATGAATCCTGACGATATTCGTTATCATAGAGAGCACGCCTGGGTGCGCGTGGAAGGAAAACGGGCGACCATCGGCATCACGGACTTCGCGCAGCAACAGCTTGGCGATATTGTCTATGTGGATCTGCCGGAACTGGAGACGGAGATCGATGCGGATTCCGAACTGTCGGAAATCGAATCGACGAAGGCCACATCGCCGGTGATCTGTCCGGTTACGGGGACCATCGTCGAGGTGAATGAGGATCTCGCCGAGTCGCCAGAAATCATCAATGAGGATCCCTACGGGAACGGGTGGCTGGCCGTGCTCGAAATGAGCGACGCTTCGGAAATGAATGACCTCATGACACGCGACGAATACGAGAAGTTTCTGAAAGAAGAAGAAGAGAAGTAGCATGGCGCTCCTGTTAACGATCATCGGCGCCGGTCCCGGCGGTTATGTCGCCGCCATCCGGGCCGCCCAATTGGGCGCTTCGGTAACCCTCGTCGAAAATGATTCGGTCGGCGGCGTGTGCCTGAACCGCGGCTGCATCCCGACAAAGACCCTGGTCAGCTCGGCCGAGCTCCTGCGGCATGTCAGGAACGCGGCCGATCTGGGCATTACGGTTTCCGGTACGGTGTCCTATGATCTGGCGAAGGTCAGGGAACGAAAGGACAAGGTCGTTGCGACACAGGTCAAAGGCATCCGCGGCCTGCTGAAGAGCTGGGGCGTGACCCTCCTGGAGGCGAGAGGATCGTTGCTTTCCGAGGACGTAGTTCGGGTCGTGCAAAAGGACGGGAAAACCATGGATCTGCGGTCGGACCGCATCATCATCGCAACCGGATCCCGCCCGTCGTCGATCCCCGGCATTGTGTCGGATGGAGAACAAATCCTCACCAGCGACGATGCCGTCAAGTTCAAGGATGTGCCCGCCAGCATCCTGATCATCGGCGCCGGCGTCATCGGCTCCGAATTCGCGTTCATCTATCGCGCGTTCGGCTCTGAGGTGATTGTTGCAGACCTCTTACCTCGAGCTCTTTCCACGGAAGATCAGGATATTTCCGACATCGTCGAGCGCGAATTCAAGAAGGCAAAGATCAAATTCCTGCCCGGCGTGAAGGTCGAAACGATCGTCAAGAGCGCTTCCGGCCCGATGACGGTGAAGCTGTCAAACGGACAGACTCTTGCCGTCGGGAAGATCCTGGTCGCCGTGGGCAGGTCGATGAACACGGAGAACCTCGGATTCCAGGACGTTCCCGTTGCTACCGGCAGGCGGGGAGAAATTGTCGTTGACGACCGCATGGAGACGAGCGTACCGGGGATCTATGCGGTTGGCGATGTTACCGGCAAAATGCTGCTGGCCCATGTCGCTTCTCATCAGGGAATGGTGGCTGCGGAAAACTGCATGGGAGGCAATGCCCACATGGATTACCGTGTAGTTCCCGCCGGGATCTTCACCATGCCGGAGGCAGCGAGCGTGGGAATGCGAGAACATGAAGCGACAGCCGCGGCAATGACCGTGAAGGTGGGGCGCTTTCCGTACCGCGCGCTCGGCAAAGCCCATGCCATGGGAGCGATCGAAGGGATCGTCAAAGTCATTGCCGATGGATCGAGCGGAAAGGTCCTGGGTGTGCATCTCTGCGGCGCCCATGCGACCGACCTGATCCATGAGGGCGCCCTGGCTGTTCAACTCGGGGCGACTGCAAAGCAGGTGAGTGAACTGATCCACGCTCACCCTACGCTGGCCGAGGGCTTCATGGAAGCGGCAGGCGATGTAATCGGTTCGGCCATCCATGTTCCGAAGCCGACGAAGTAACCCCAGAAGAATTCAATAATACTCGGAGAAAAAGCCAGGCTGACGAAGCCTGGCTTTTTTTGCGCGGAAGAAGAGGAAAATAGGCATGGCATTCAATGAAAAAATATGCTAGTCTTTGTCTGTATTTTCCGACAGGTGTGAATTATTCCTTTACGGTTCCGCCTGGTTCTGGTAGAGTTTGTCCGGATAGTCCTCCTCAAACATCCCTTATGAAGAACAAGATCATCATAGCCCTCATTGTCTCCTTTCTCGTCTCCGCAGCGACCATCGTAGCCTACCGTTTCGGGATGTTCGATCGCATCGAGGAAATGGCCTACGATGCGAAAATGAAACTGTTTAGAACAACGGCAACGCCCCCCCGGAATATCAAGGTCATTCTCGTCGATGATGCGTCAATCAACGCCATGGAAAAAATGGCAGGACGCTGGCCCTGGCCGCGCGCCATCTGGTATGATCTGCTCGACTTTCTGAGCCAGGGCGGCGCCAAGGTGGTCCTGTTCGATATCATTTTTACCGAGCGGCAGGACGAGCGGAATGACGGAGCTCTCACCGATGCGACGAGAACCGCTGGAAATGTCGTCCATAGCATGATTGTAAAGCACGAAGGAGAGGACATCGGCCTTCAGAACAACCTCCAGCTGGGACGGCCCCTGCCCGCCGAATTCCTCCAGCGTTTCGCCCTTCGGAATCTCCAGGGGAATATGCGAATCCCCGCTGCCGAACGAAGCAACGATTTTTCCCTCCCCATTGAGGGCCTCAGGGAAGCCGCGAAAAGCATTGCTGTCGTCGAGTTTACGCCTGACGACGACGGTGTGCTCCGGCGGACGCGGCCACTTCGTGAGTATCAGGGATCCTATTTTCCGGTGCTGGGCCTTGCGCCGTTCATCGATCAATCGTCGCAGATATCGATCCGCAAGAACGGCATCCAGATCAACGACCGGTTTCTTCCTACCGATGCTACCGGTAATTTCCTCATCAACATGTACGACATCGACAGGGTGGAGCCGATCTCCGCGGGAGGCATCTTCGCCTCGCTCCAGAAGATGCGGGAAGGAGATGTGGAGAATCTCATCGTCCGGCCCGATGAATTCAAGGACAGCATTGTGTTCATCGGCGTGAGCGCCGTAGGCGGTGCGGACCTCAAGGCAACGCCGCTTGCCCGCCGGACTCCCGGCGTGGTCGTTCACGTGTCCCTGGCTGCAAATTACCTGGCCAACGATTTCCTCCGCCCGCCAGACCGGCGGCTGACGATCTCCGCAGTCCTGATCGGCGTGTTTCTGACCGCCGGATTCGTCTTTTTCTCCAAGCGGTTCCTGATCCGGGCAACCTTTCCGTTCCTCATGCTGCTGTCCTATGGAGCCTATTCCTTTTATGCGTTCAAGTTCAACATGCTCGTGGATACGGTACCCTTCGTGTTCGCGACGGTGACGAGCGGATTTTTGTCTTTCGGCTATCTGACCTTTACCGAGGCCATCGAGAAACGGCGAGTGTCCCAGCTCTTCACGCAGTATGTGTCCAAAGATGTATTGAACGAAGTCCTGCACAACTACAAGGAATACCAGAAAGCGAGTCAGGGGACCAAAGTTGAGCTCACGGTTCTCTTCTCCGATATCCGGGGGTTCACGACGATTTCAGAAACCACGCCGCCGGAAAAGATCGTGGAAATGTTGAACATTCATTTTTCCGTCATGGCAGACATCATCCTGAAACACAACGGCACGATCGACAAGTATATCGGCGATGCGATCATGGCCTTCTGGGGCGCGCCGGTCAGAATGAAGGACCATGCGGAGCAGGCCGTGCTGGCTGGCCAGGAAATGCTGGCTGCCCTCGCCGAGGTCAACGCGAAGCTCCGGGAGAAGGGCCTCGACATGGAAGTAAAGATCGGGATCGGGATCAATACGGGAGTTGCCACGATCGGCGAGATCGGTTCGGAGAAAAAAAAGAATTATACGATCGTTGGCGACACGGTGAACCTGGCATCCCGCCTCGAAAGTCTGACGAAAGAACATAAAACCGCCTTGCTGCTGTCCGAGTATACCCACGAGATCATCAAGGACCGGATCGCCTGTAGAAAACTGGGCAATGTGAAGGTGAAGGGCCGTGAGCAGGCAGTCGACATCTATACGCCGGGGGATGCGGCGAAATCCTCGTAATGCAGCCGGGATGAAGATTTCCGGCCGATACCCTGAAAATACCCGGTCGGAATGCTTTACTTTTTACTCAAGACAGGGGAGTATAGGGCCGGCAAGTCAGACCGGTCTGCGCTGTTTCCGGGAGGTATTCCCGGCAAATCCGTGACGAGGAGGTTTAATTCCATGAGAAAGATCGTGTTCTTCAGCCTGGTCCTGGCACTGACGGCTGCCTCCGCGGCTTTTGCAGAGGACCTGTTTGTTCAGAGCAGCAAAGCGAAGGTCATGCAGGAACCCTCGTTCAAGTCCAAGCTGGTGGCCGAGGTCGCGAAAGGCCAGAAATTTACCGTGCTCGGCAAACAGGGAAGCTGGGTCAAGGTGAAGTCGGCGACCGCCGAGGGATATGTGCCAGCGCTCCTCCTTTCGCCCCGTCCCCCAATGGAGTCGGTCGGCCTGATCAAGGGCGGGGAGGGGGAGATCAAGGATAATGTGCGGCGCCGGGCTTCGACGATGACCAGCGCAGCCGCAGCGCGCGGACTGACTGCCGAAGGCAGGAAGCGCGCGGGAGCGGAAGAGAGCGCCGATTATGCCGCGTTGGAAAAGATGGAGTCCTACAGCCTGTCCAATGACGAAGTGGAAAAGTTCATGCAGGGAGGGAAACCATGAGATACGCTCTGGCTCTCACCGCTGCTTTGCTGACGATATGCCCGTGGATGATGCCGGCGGACCTCGGCGCCGAAGCCGCTCCTCAGCAGGAGGTTCAGAAGGCGGCTGATCCGCTTCGCGCGGATGTCGTTGAGGAGGTGCTTCTCGGACGCGAAACGGCTGCGCGCATCGCGGGCATATACGGTCTGGACGAACGTCCCTTGGCGAACAAATATGTCGGCCTTGTCGGCCAGGTTGTCGCCCGGAACGCCGGACGTCCCGAGCTTTCGTTTCACTTCGGCATCCTGAACACGGACGTGGTGAATTCCTTTGCAGCGCCGGGAGGGTATATCTTCATCACCCGGGGAGCGCTCGAGCGCATGCAGAACGAGGCGGAACTGGCCGGCGTTCTAGCGCATGAAGTAGCTCATGTCGCCGAGCGGCATGCCCTGCGGAGGATCGGCGTTTCCGTATCAGCGGACGGATCGACGGGCCTTGCAAAGAGAATGGGCGGAACAGCTGAGGCAAATCAGGCTGAACGTGACCGGCTCGTGGAAAAGACGCTGGATATCCTGCTCGATCAGGGATACGGCAGCGCAGATGATCAGCAGGCTGATCATGATGCGATTTTGATCACAGCACTGGCTGGTTATGATCCCGCTGCGATGGCGCAGTACCTGGAACGCCTGAACTCGGACAAGGGGAAGGCTCTCGAACTCCTGAAGCATACGCATCCTGCGGGACCTGCGCGCGTTTCCGCCATCCGGGAGACGATCAAATCCGAGAGCATCGACGGAAGCCGGCTCAAAACGAATAACGACCGTTTTCGTGAGGTTTTCTCCGCTAAACAGTAGAATAGGGATTCCTTTTCGATCTTTTTCCTCCTTCTTTGCGGAGGAAGAAGGCCGCTTGGGGACGGTGGTATTTCCTAACCGTGCAAGTAATTTCCTTGTATATCACCCAGGCATTGGGTGATAGCATCCGATCGCTGATCAACCGGCAGGATTTTATTATGCGGGAGGCGGTATGAATATGAGCAGTATGCTGGCTGTTACGGCGATCGTGGTCCTCATGGGGCCGCCCAATGTGTTCGCGGAAAAAGAGGACGTCGCTAATTGGCGGCAGCGTGGCGCCGTCGAATCATCAAAAACTGCCGGTTCAACAAGTGATGACGTTGCTGAGGAAATCCGCTTCGGTCGTGAGATCGCAGCGAGGATCATTGGCCGCTATGGGTTGTATCAGAACAACGAACTGATGCGCTACGTGAACCTCGTGGGCCTGTCCATCGCAAAGGGAACGGAACGGCAGGAAATCGCATTCCATTTCGCGATCCTGAACACTGATGAGATCAACGCTTACGCCGCTCCGGGCGGGTATATCTTTGTGACCAAAGGATTGCTCAAGCAGATGCAGGACGAATCGGAGCTTGCGGGAGCGCTGGCCCACGAAATCTCTCATATTACCCAGAAACATATCGTGCGCGAAATGAACATCCACGCCACCGACTCCTCGGCTACGGCGGGATTCGCTCAACTCATCGGCGGCACGACACAATCGGCAAGGACGGCCTTTGCGCAGGCGGTAGAGAAGGCTCTCGATATCCTGCTGAAGGACGGCTACAAGCGCGAGGATGAGGCTCAGGCGGACAAGACTTCGGTCACCTATGTCGCTATGGCCGGGTATGATCCCGGTGCCCTCGGACGGCTCCTGAACCGGATCGGCCCGTTGAAAGAGAAGGCCACCGAGGTGCTGGACAAGACACACCCGGGATATCTTGACAGGATCACCTGGTTGGATGCGGCAATCAAACAGGATGGTCTTGAAGGCGCAGACGGCAAAACCGAAAAGGAACGCTTTGTTGCTGCCATGAAAACTGTCCGGTAGTATGTCCGGCACCTGTACACCCGATGCAAGGCATGATTGTAGCTGCAGTGACCGACCTGGACCTTACTAAGGAGAACCGTATGAAGATGAAGCAGCTGCTGCTCGTACTGGCCATCATGCTTGTCGTTGCACTCCCTGCCTTCGCTGATCCCTACCACTACGGCAATTCTTTGATCGGCGATCGGGCGTCCGGCATGGGAACGGCGTACACGGCGATATCCGACGATGCCACCGGCCTCTATTACAATCCCGCAGGCATCGTCTACGCCACGGGCAAAAACATTTCTGCGAGCGTGAACGCCTATTCGACGATTACCAAGGTCTACCAGGGCGCCATTGCGGGACAGGACTGGGTAAGAAAATCTTCGGCTCTTCTGCCGAATTATTTCGGCGTGGTACAGCCGCTTGGCGATTTCAAGGTCGGTTTTTCCTATGCTGTGCCGGATACGAGCCAGGAAGATCAGGACCAGGTGTTCACGAATATATCCGCTGCCACGGGCAGGTACATCATTGATTTCAACAACGACGATACGACCTACAATTTCGGTCCCAGCATTGCCTATGAGCTTCGTTCAAACCTTTCAGTCGGCGCGACGCTGTATTTTCACCGCAGAAGGAACCAGTTCATACTGAACCAGCTGGTGAACCGGAACGACGGAACGAACGAGTGGACCAACCAGTATTTCGAGACGACCGAGAACGGTTTGCGGCCGATCGTTGGTGTCATGTGGTCGCCAGTGGCAAAACTTTCGCTTGGCCTTGCGGTTTCGAAGACCTTCGTCTTCAGCGGAAAAACATCGGGCCAGCTCATGTGTTCATCAAGCACAACGCAAGGTTGTCCTTTAGGAACAGCGACCCCCGTACCTTTTTATCCAACCCTTGCTGATACGCAATTTCCCCTGACGACCAACGATAAACGGAAATATCCGACGGAAATCTCCCTTGGTGCTGCCTATTTCCCTTCTGAGCGCCTGCTTGTTTCAGGCGATGTCCGGTACTTCGACGCTCTAAAGGACGCCACATTCGGAGACAAGGAAGCAGTGGTCAATATGGCTTTGGGCACGGAATATTACGTGAACGGCGGACTTGCTGTCCGGGCCGGACTCTTTACGGACAAAGCCAATACCAAGGACGTCGATTCCAATAAGACGAATCAGCAGGATCACGTGGATATCTACGGCCTCAGTACGAGCGTCAGCAGTTTCACCAAGAACACGTCGGTGACTCTGGGCGGCAGCTACATGTGGGGCGACGGCAAAGCGCAGGTCATATCGGGCGTTACGAATATTCAGGATCTGCATGCCCAGGGATGGACGGTGTTTCTGTCTTCATCCTATTCGTATTAATTATTGCGATCAAGTGATTTGTACCTTGATTTTCATGAACAGCCGAATTAAGATTGTGACATCCTTTCCCGCTGATTATTCTTGCGAGCAGAATCTTGAATGCTAAAACATCAGTTCTGTAATACACCTTGTCTCTGTATTGTTCAGGAGGAGGTGATGGTATTCGTTACTTTCAGTTGCGTTTTCTGTTGTAATTGAATAAGACGGGCAAAATCGTTCTAAGAAAGGGGATAGATTATGAAACGGTTGTTTGCGGTATTTGCTGTTCTTGTAGCAATGTCGGTTATTATCGTAGCATGCGGTGGTGGTGGCGGTGGCGGCGGCGGTACGACGGCCGTTACCACGACTCAGCAGGGCGCCCAGTCGGCAAAGGCCGGCACGGCAGCGGCCCAGAATGTTCTGTCCGGGCAGTCGCAGATCACGGGCATGATGAATCCGGGCAGCTACACAGGCTCGCCGGTAGTTGGAAAGCAGACTAACGCCGGAAAAGCGCTGACGCTGGCTCTGCAGCGGAACATGCCGAGCATCAAGAAGGCCAAGGCTTTTGCACTCAAGAAGGCGACGCAGACGCAGACCAGCAACTGCCCGGATGGCGGTACGGAAAAATTCTCCTATGACGATGTTAATGGTATACCTATTACCATTACCTACACGGGCTGCAAGAGCGGTGGCACGGTTCAGGATGGCACTATTCAGCTGACGGGCAATGCTGATATGACCAGCATGAATATTGCGGTCAATATGACGGTAATCGGCTACGACTCTACCTATACTACGAAACAGTGGCAGAGTGTGGACAATTTCAGCGCTTCCCTCAGCGAATCGAGCACGACCTTTACGATGACCATGAATGGCACGCATGTTGAGGACAACTTTGCAAGCACGCCCAAGACCAAGGAAGAGACGACGTTCAGCAACGTGAGCATTTCCGGCACCGACAGCTCGACAGCCTCGACCATGAAGTACGACGAGACTATGAATGGAGCTATGGATTTCAAGCACTACGAAAATGGTACGCTTACCTCTGGCGACAACGAATCGTACGGCAATTTCAAGGTCGGATACACGCTCAACACGTCAACGAACGTGTTCACCATGTCCATCGACGGCAGCTTCACGCTCGCGACGACGCCGGCTGATTCCTGCGCCGACGGAACCTATGTCTTCAAGACCGTCACGCCGATCACCTATGACGGCACGAAGCAAATGTTCACTGCTGGCGAGATCTCGATCAATGACACGGTTGTCGTGAAGTACACGTCAACAGGCGATGTTCAGGTCTCCATTGACGGCGGCAAGACCTTCACGTCCTATACGGACACGCAGTTCGATGCGATGTGTGCAAACCTGTAATCACAT
Organism: Nitrospirota bacterium; assembly: GCA_021814615.1. Classification (GTDB taxonomy): domain Bacteria; phylum Nitrospirota; class UBA9217; order UBA9217; family UBA9217; genus JAKAHZ01. The sequence continues at coordinate 24,385 of JAKAHZ010000019.1, forward strand.
GCTGAAACAATTGATCCATAAAGGAGGGAGCTTCGGCTCCCTCCTTTTCTTGTCTCTGCTCCTGGGCTTGCTTGCGATGATTCCCGGCCCTGTTTCGGCAGGGGGGAAGCTTCGTTTGCTCTACTTCTTCAATACGAGTTGCAGTCACTGCAACGCAGTCGCTCCGCTGGTTAAGGAATTGAGCAAGACCTATCCTACTGAAGGCTGGATATCGTCACCTCAGGACATCAAGGGTTATCCCTTTCCTGTCAAGGTCGGTTCAAAAGATCTGGCTCAGAAGTACGGAATTCAGGGCGTCCCGACGATCGTCGTTCTTCGCAACGACAAACCGTGCGTCAAGATCGCCGGGGAACGGGACATCCGCAACGCAAAAGCCATGTTGCATTTCCTGAACGCAGGTGCATTGACGATAACGGAAGCAATGGAATCCGGCAAGAGCGGTGAAATCTTCGTGGCAGGCTGGATTTCGAGCCCAGTGAACATCATTGACGGAAGAGTACCGCTATTTCTATCGGATCGCGTCAAGAAGATCAGGGTGAAACCCTGGCTGCCTTTAGGTGAAGACGGTGGGTCTCGTCAGAAAAAATCGGCCAGAACCATGTCTGAGGTGCTCAACAAACCTGTCGCTCTCAAGGGCGTGATCGAGAAAGACGCTCAGGGAAATCCGTTGTTTCAGGTAAGAACCGAGGTATCGTTCAAATAATCTGAAGGGATATCCATGCACATTTCGCCTGGCGCACTAAATATCTAAACATTAGACGATCCAATAAATGAATTATAATATCTGCTTCTTTCTGTGATTTGTACCTTGACATGTAATGCCTTCGCTATTATATTCGATGTATTCTGTAACATTACATTCCATCTCTGAAACTGAATTCGAATCTCTTAAGGCGTTCCTTCTCGTTCACTAATTGCATAATGCATGGACCGTAACAAACTGCGTTACGGATAGTATTTGATTCCTACCGAAATACTATTGTCACTGCAAGCATGACTAAAAAGGAGGTGTAAAACAAATAAAAGATGATGTCTTGATCGATCAGGGGTTTCAGTGAAACATTCAAGAGCATGCGGTATTTATCGCGTTCCATTTCACAAGAAAGAAGGGGGTAGATCATGAAAAAGCTGTTCGCAGTACTGGCAGTTCTCTTCGCAGCTGCCGTGATCATGACGGGATGCGGCGGTGGCGGTGGCGGTACGACAGGCGGCGGCGTCGCTACTGCTCCAAGTACGACGTCTCAGGCAAAGCAAGCTGCATCGAGCGGGTCGCAGGGGGTGAACATGGCAGCCGGCAGCTCGACGACTTTTCAGAATTTCGGTCAAGTCGGACTCTCGTCGGTCGGCGCTCCTTCGTTCAAACTGGCTAAAAAGAATGTCAACGACGCCGGTTTGTCGAAGACTGCTCGCCTCTCCGGCAAATTTGCCAAGGCAAAATCTGTTGCCAAAGCGATGGCGGCAATGAAGAAAGCTAAGACGATGAAGGCAGCAACAACGATACCATCAACGACCGGATCCTGTGTTGACAGTGGCTCGTATACTTACAGCGGATCTTATGACAGCGTTGCAGGGTCGGTTTCGATCACCATGACGTTTGCCAACTGCCGCGAAGACGGGTTGGAAATGAATGGAACGATGAAGATGGACGGTACGGAGACGGCTTCCAACTTTACCATTACTGAAACGATCGGAACGGCGGCAGCCAAATTCACCATGCTCGAATTTGGCGATTACAGCTACACGATGCTGGTCTCGAAGATGGAAGCCGCGATCACCATGGGTATGAGCGGAGACTACAACACAACCTCGGGCGCTATCACCGGTGACTACACGGTAAACGGTACCATGTCCGTGCTCGACTATGTGACGACGAATACCTATAGCATGACGTATTCGAACAACAAGATCACACTCACGCTGACCCCCGGAACTACTTCAACATTCGCTGAGAAGCTTGATATGCAGGTTGACGGAAGTTTCAGCGAATCGTGGACTGAAGGCACGACGAACTACGGTGTCTCAATGTCGTACAGCGCATTTAAGATTACCGACACCGTGATGAATGATGGTTCTGTGACCGAATCGCTGTCTGGCTCCTTTACCATCGACTTTACGCCCGACCAGTGTTTCGAGGGCACCTATTCATTCGAAACAGTTACGCCAATCAAATACAATGCCAACGGAATGACGATCGCGGGCGAGATTGTCGTGAACACATCGACGCATATCGTGTTCAACAGCGACGGCACGATCACTGTGACGCTCGTTAACAACGGTCAGACAACGACGGTGGCCAACCATATCGATCCCTACGATTTGGCACAGACTTGCGAATTTCAGACACTCGACGAGCCCGCGCCGACCTCGAGCGGGAATACGGGCACTGCCAAAGCATCGAGCATGACGATCACGTCGCTGTCATCGGACACGACGGGCTCGCTCGACTGTTACACTGACCTGCACGTGAATTACTACTCAGTGTCTGCGCCGACGTCTTCGACCACTGGATCCTGGTATGTCGACTGGCACGTCAATGACGGCTCAACGCTGCCTTCGACCGATCCTGGCGCGTCGTTCCAGCAGTATCTGGATATCACCGGCGACGGCGTTGCTGACGTGGGCCTAGACATCAACGGCTCCGAATATGACAACACGTCGGGCGGTCTGGAACACTTCACTGCGCTGAAGGTGCCTGCAGGCTATTATGTCATTTCCATGAACAACTTCTCGTGCCCGGGCACGGTGACCAACAACGTGACCATCCAGATCGGCAGCGACTCCTTCGGTCCGTACAATTGTACGTATACGACATCGGATGGAGAAGGAACGACACCCGGTGCATGGTGCGCGGTTGCAGATATTGCTGTTGACAGCGCAGGCACTGCAACGGTGAAGGCACATGATGTGAATCTTCAGCTGTGGCATGACGGTGCGTTCGGCATGTATACGCCGAGCATCTCTAAGGCTCGGAAGAAGTAAGCACGTTGTACAGTTGTGTTAGGAAGTGAACGGGGATGGCGCAAAGCCATCCCCTTTTTTATTATCGTCAGTGGAAGGTAAACGCTGAGCCTATTCATGGCGTCTGCTGTGGAGAGAGTCGGCGCGAAATGTTCTCTTGAATCATTTCAGCGCTTGTACAACCGCGACTGCTGGTGTAGTATTTGTCACTGGATAGGCGCAAACGAATTCGGGTATTTTTACCCGAATTCCTTGAGAATTTACTCATCTCGAAGTTACGGAAGAGGTCATCATTGACAATGAAACAGAAAAGGAAAACGATCGACGGTATATCGCGCGGCATTGCCATCATAGGGAAACTGATTTTATCGGCATTGGTTCTCTGTGCAATTATTATTATTTCTCCATCTGCAGCACTGGCTGCGCCGCCGTTGATCAAGGGCAGGCCGGAACCGGTCGAAAAACCGGGCATGCCGCTTGCCGAGCGCCTGGCTCAGAAATACGGGCTGACAGCAGCAATGATGGCCAATGCCACTTCGGGAACACTTAACATCCTGTTCCTCAAGGTAGATTTTCAACCATATGTCGACCTTCATGCTACGGGTGACGGGACCTGGCTGGACCCTGTGTATGCGCATACTGGAGGCGATTCCGACTATTGGGTCAACAAGGATCGGAATGATTTCGTCAAGTTCTACCAGGAAGTATCATCAGGAAAACTGAACATCAATGTAACGGTAAAGCCTACGGCCCCGTCATCAGCCTACCGGCTGCCGAATGTCATGGCGCATTATGGCAACGAAACGTCAACGGCGCTTGAGAATCTGATCTATGACAGCATCACGACCGCCCAGACGTCTACTCTTGAAGCTGTCACAGATTTCACGCCCTACGACGCGGTTCTGATCGTCCATGCCGGTTCCGGCGAAGAAGCGGACGTGAATAAAAATACTCCAAACGATATCTGGTCGCTCTATTATTTCAACTCAATTGGCATTACACCGAACGCAAATCCGACCTATGACCCGAATGGCAAATGCATAATCTGTCCTCTGAATGTGAACCTTGCCGGAGGTCAGATCAAAGAAGCGATTATCATGCCCCAGACCGATTCCCAGGACAGTGTGATCGTCGATCCCTTGGGTGTTTATGTGCATGAATTCGGCCACTGGCTGGGTTTGCCGGACCTCTATTGCACCGCCCCGATCTGCATTCCCGACGGTCTGGGCGAATGGAGCCTCATGGCTGACGGCATTTACAATAAGGCTAATGTCAATGATCCGTGGGGCAGCTCGCCTGCCCATCCCGATGCTTGGTGCAAGGCTTTCCTGAAATGGATCAATCCCACGCCCCTCGGTCCGACGCCTGATCCGGGTGCTGTGACGCTCACCCCGGTCGAAGGCGCTGCGCCTTCGATCCTGCAGCTGCAGGCGTCTTCAGCAAACCCTCAGCAGTATTTCCTGCTCGAGAACCGTCAATTAACGGGTTTTGACGCAGGTCTGCCGGGCCACGGCCTCCTGGTATGGTTGGTGGACAAGGCGATCGTGGATCAGAATTATAATGCCAATACGATCGAAAACAGCGCATCCCACCCGGGGATCAAATTGATCGAGGCGGATGGAGATTTTGCGCTCATGCAGTACGGTTGTTCTCAGAACGCGGGAATCGACTGCGGAAACGCCAATGATGCCTTTCCCGGTCCGAATAACGTTACCAAGCTATCGCCGCTCACAACGCCGTCGTCGAGCCCCTATACGCCCTATGCCTGGGTGAACCTTCGCAACATCGCGGAGACGGGAGGGAATATCACCCTGGACATCGGCTTTGGCCCGGAACCGCCCCAGAACGTCGCGATGAACGCGGGCGTGATTACCTGGACCGCGGCAAGCGAATCCGATCCGGCGGTGCAGTTCAATATCTACAAGAATGGAACGCTCCTGGCGGCTTCTCCCGTATCCGGCAACACCTATGCCGATGCGAACTTCACGGCGTCGGATACCTACGTTGTTACGGGACTGGATGCACTGTCAAATGAATCTTCTCCAACGGGATTCTGGCCCTTGATATCCGCTTCACCCACGTCCGTTATTTTCACGGCGGCGAACACCACGCAATCCGTAACGGTCCTGAACGATGCGAGCGCTTCGGCGCAGTTGAAAGTGAGCGGCTTTTCCTTCAGCGGAACAAATGCGGCTGATTTCTTCGTGTCATCGGAGAACTGTACCGCCGGTGCGATCAATGCGGGAGGATCCTGCCAGATCAGCGTCCTGTTCGCTCCCGCATCCTCGGGCGCAAAAACTGCGAATCTCGTTGTTTCCTCCAATGATCCGAGCAAACCGCAGATCAAGGTTGCGCTCAGCGGGTCAGGGACCGTATCGAGCGGAAGCTCGGGCGTGAGCAGCGGCGGCGGGGGAGGGGGCTGTTTCATTGCAACCGCCGCGTACGGATCCTATCTCGATCCGCACGTCAAGGTGCTGCGCTCCTTCCGTGACGCATGGCTCATGACCAATGGACCGGGAAGGGCCTTCGTGCGCGCGTACTATCGATACTCGCCGCCTGTCGCTGATGTCATCAGCAGGCATGACAGCCTGCGGCTGCTCGTTCGGGTCATGCTCACGCCTGTTGTTTTTGTACTCGAATTCCCATGGATTCTGCTGGCTTGCGCCGGCATCGGGACAGCGATCGTGAGGAGACGGATGCTGCGCGCCTGAACCTGAATAAACATCTCTTCCGTTGTGACCATCCGTCGGCGGTTATCGGCAAGGTGGCACAGGATACAAGAGCGGGTTAAAAGCAAAGGCGGGGCAATGAGCCCCGCCTTTGTTGTGATATCAGCCACACTCGGAATGGCAATCACGCTTCGTCCTGCTTGCTCTCCTGCCAGATCTTCTCCATCTCGTCCAGCGTCATGTCCTTGAGCGATTTGCCCACGCCTGCTGCACGCTCCTCGATGATCCTGAACCTTCGCACGAACTTGCTGATCGTCTTGCGCAGGGCCTGTTCGGGATCGACATCGACGAAGCGCGCGACGTTCACGAGCGTAAAGAACAGGTCGCCCAGCTCCTCTTCGATCTTTTCCGCGTTCTGTTCCGCCAGCGAAGCCTTGAACTCGGAAATCTCTTCGTCCAGTTTCGGAAGCACCTCGTTCAGGTGGTTCCAGTCGAAGCCGACGCGGGCAGCGCGCTCCTGGATCTTGTGGGCGCGGAGCAGGGAAGGGAGCGTCTTCGGGACGCCTTCCAGGACCGACTGCGGCTCGCCGCCTTTTTCCCGCTTTTTGATCTCCTCCCAGTTGGCCAGGACCTCACGGTCCGTCGCCGCCTGCGCGGTTCCGAATACGTGCGGATGCCGCCGGACCATCTTTTCGCGGATGGTCGTCAGGACGTCGGCGATATCGAACTCCCCCTGCTCCTCAGCGATGCGCGCATGGAACACGATCTGGAAGAGCAGGTCGCCCAGTTCCTCCCTGATCTTTGGCGGCGAGCCTTCATCGATGGCATCGATGACTTCGAAACATTCCTCGATCAGGAAGGGTTTGAGCGACGCGGGCGTCTGTTTGCGGTCCCAGGGGCAGCCGTTTTCCTCGCGCAGGCGCGCCATGAGGCCGAGGAGACGGAGAAACGCTTCGGAACGGGCATGGTCAGGGTTCATAGCGAAGCACCTTACACAATGACCGGCGCCTTTTCAAGCTTTTTTCTTGAAAGCCCCGGGGGACTATGGTAGTCTATGAAAAATCAAGCGGTTTCCCGGAGCTGACAGCCGGAAAGGAGACAGCACCGTATGCGTAACAGGGCATTGATCGTGGTTCTGGCCGCCTCTGCACTCGTGTTTCTCACCGCCATGGGCGGGAAAGGGGGAGGCTTTGATCGCGCTCCCCGGGTCGACAAAAACTACGCCGTGACTGTCGTCGATCTGTCGGGCAACACCATCCAGGGCGAAAAATTCAGCTGGGAAGGCCGCCTTCATTTTGCCGGCAGCCTCGGCATGGCCAGCGTGACGCTGCCCTTCGACCGGATCAAGTCGATTACCGTAGGCGAGAAGAAAGAACGGCGAGTCAAGGTAACCGCCCGTCTCAAGGAAGGCGGCGAAGCTTCGGTCGAGGTAGATGCCGATTCTCGCTGTTACGGCGATGCGCCCTTTGGAAGCTTCATGCTGACCATGGAGGAGATCAAGAGCGTCGAATTCAAATAGTTTCTCCGTTTCTCGCCGCAAATTGCGGAAGAACAGAACCTTTCAGTGAATCACGACCCCCGCACACCCGGAAGTCCAGCCCCTTTCGAGGATATCAAAACATTTCTGCGCGAAGAAAACCGCGCGATACAGGAGCGCCATGCCGCCGGAGCATCGGGCAGCGAGATTGTGCAGCGGCGTACGGCGCTCATTGACCGGGTGCTGCGCGGCCTTTACCTGCGTCATGCCGATGAGACGCCGCTTCCCGTACTGATCGCCGTGGGCGGCTATGGCCGGGGCGAACTCAATCCTCATTCCGACATCGATATCATGCTGCTGTGCCGCGATGCCCGGGAACGCGAACGGGCGACCCCGCTGCTCTATGCCTTCTGGGACGCGGGGTTCGATATCGGGTACAGCGTGCGCACGACGCAGGAATGCATCGATCTTGCGCAGAGCGATCTCAAGATCCGGACGTCCCTGCTTGAATCACGGCTTATTGCCGGCGATGCGGCCCTCTTCGCCTCTTACCTGCAACGAATGGAAGGGGACGTGTTCTACCGCAAGCCCGTCGATTTCATCAAGGAAAAGATGGCCGAACGGGTCAACCTTCGCCAGAAGTACGGTGGTTCGCTCTATCTCCGGGAGCCGAACATCAAGGAAAGCGCAGGCGGCCTGCGCGATTTTCATACGGCCCGCTGGATAGCGGCGGCGCGCTTCCGCGCGCACTCCTTCGATGCCCTGGTGGAAAGCGGAATCATCACCCAGGGTCAGCTGATCTCCTTCCGGCGGTCCCGGGACTTCCTTTGGAGGATCAGGAATGAGATCCACTATCTCTCGGGACGGAAGAACGACCAGCTGACCTTCGACCTGCAGGAAACAGCTTCCCGGGATTTCAAATTTCGCAACTCCTCCGATCTTCTCGCGGTCGAACGCTTCATGAAGACCTATTTTCTGCATGCCCGTACGATCCTAGAGTTTTCCCGCACCATAGCCGATCGTGCGCTTGCGGCTCCGAGGCGGTCGTGGTTTGCGCGGTCGCAGACGGCGGGCCGCTTCCTGATCATGGGGAAGACGCTTCTTCCCGCTGCGGAGACGGAATTCTCCGGCAGCCCCGGAAGGGTCTTCGAGGCTTTCGGCCTGGTCAGGGAGCGGGGGCTCGAACTTTCGGAACGGCTGCAGCATCTGATCGCCGGGCAGCGTTTCTCGGAGGACAAACGCGCCTCGCCGGAGGCGGCCAAGGCTTTTCTTGCGCTGCTTGATCATTTCGAGGGGCTGGCCGATACGCTCACGCTGATGCGGGACATGAAGGTCCTGGGCAGATATCTGCCGGAGTTTCGCGCCATTCAGGCCCTTGCGCGCCACGATTATTACCACACCTACACCGTTGACGAACACATCCTGCAGGCGATCCGGCGTCTTGAGGATGTCTGGACAGGACGCCATCCCGCCGCAGCGACGCTTTCCGACGCCATTCATGAGGTAAGGCAGCGGTGGCTCCTGACGCTTTCCGTCCTGCTGCATGATCTCGGGAAATACTTCCGGAACGACCACGAGCAGCATGGCGGCGAGATTGCCGTGCGCATCCTTGACCGCCTGGGTATCGGCGGAAAGGACCGCGAGCGGATCCTCTTCCTCGTGGCCCATCATGTCCTCATGTCCACGCTTTCCCAGCGGAGGGAGCTCGGCGACCGCAAGGTCATTGAGGACTTCTCGCGGGTGGTGGGCGACCGCGAAAATCTGAATTATCTCTATCTCCTCACCTTCGCGGACATGTCAGCCGTCCATCCCGGCGCTTATTCACCCTGGAAGGCAGTGTTGCTCCAGGAGCTCTACCTGCGAACGCTTGCCTATTTCGACCGGAAAGGGAAAGGCGAATTCGAAGGCCCCATCGATCTCGTAAAGCTGCAACGACAGGTTGCCTCGGCCGGGGCGGGTAGCCTTGATGAGGACATTCTTGCCGGTTTCCTCGCGGCAATGCCCGATCATTATCTGCGCGCCACGTCGATAAAAAGGATCGCCCGGCATGCGGGCATGGTTGCCAGGCTGCCGAAAGAGCATTTGATCATCGAACACCGCCACCGGCCCGACCGCGGCTACACGGAGCTGACGATCTGCGCCTACGACGCCTACGGCATGTTCTACCGGACGGCCGGCATCCTCGCAGCCGAGAACCTGAACGTGCTGCGCGCGCAGGTCTATACGGCAAGGAGCGGCATCATGATCGACACCTTCCAGATCACCGATGCCGACGGCACTCCGCTGCCCCACGAAGAAGTGTGGACCACGGTCAAGCGCGAGCTGTATGATGTCCTTACGGGACAACGGCGTCCGCGGGTGCCGGGAGGGATGGCGGCGGGCATCTCCCTGCCGGCCGCGATCGAGACATCGGTTCATTTCGACAATGACACGTCGGCATCCCTTACGATCATCGATATCACGGCGCGCGACCGGATCGGCCTTTTGTACCGCATAACCAAGACGCTCTACGATCTGAATCTCGATATCGCGTCGGCGAAGATCACCACCGAAGGCGTGAGGGCCATGGATTCGTTCTACGTGAGCGATCTCACGAGATCGAAGATCCGCGATCAGGAACGCCTCGAGAAGATTCGACAGACGCTTGTCGCTGCGGTGGAACGGTAATGTCCGGTTATCCCATACGTCAAACGAAGCGCCAAAGGCATCGGAAGGCGCGGTCGCAATGAAACCATGAAGAAAGCGCTGATCATCATTTCGGGACTGCTGTTCCTCCTTGTCGCGGCCGCCTGGACCTATGTCCAGAGCGACAGCTTCGGGCTCCGGATACGCCCGCTGATCGCGGGTCCGTTGCAGGAAGTGCTCGGACCCGGCGCTGATTTCGGCAAGGTAAAAACGAATCTTGTGCCACCGTACCTTGAAGTGAGAAATATCGTCATCCCCTCGGACCGCGACCCGCATGCAATCCTCATCCGGCGGATCAGAGTATATATCAATCCGCTTCCCTTGATCTATCGAACACTTTCCCTTTCCTCGATCCTGATCCAGGAACCGCGCGTCACGTGCAAACGGGACCAGGACGGCTCGATCGATCTTGAGCAGCTGATCACCAGGATCAGAAAAAACATGGAAGAAGCGGCGTCCCGCGGGGCGCCGTCATGGACGGTCAGGATCGGTTCCATCACCATCCGAAATGGGAGTGTCCGGTTTTCCGACAACGATTCCGGAGCGATACTGTTCCTTACAAAGCTGAATCTCCGCGCACGCCTGGGCGCATCAGGCACTACCGGCAACGCGAGGATTACCTCTGCGACTCTTTCCCTTTCCCTCAAAAGCCAGCCGACCATAACCGCCGAGGTCCGGGCGGCGGGGATCTACCAATCGAACGAGGTCACGATTACCAATGCTGATCTGGTATCCGACGTCGGCCGTCTATCGCTCCGGGGGACTGTCGGAACCGTGCGGGATTTGCCGGTCAACCTCAAGGTCTCAGCATCGTGGGATAAGCGGCAGAGCCTCATCAAAAGCCTTCTGAAGCCCCGACAGAAAAGATCATTCACCGCTGATGTCGAAGCTACGATCACGGGTACGGCGAAGGATCCCCAGGCGGAAGGTCTCATCCGTTTCAATAATGCGGACTACGGCGGGGTTACTGTTCCGCAGGGGTCCTTGTCCATCGGATATCATGCGTACCACGTTACTGTTTCGGCAGAAAACTGGGATGTCCTGCGAGGGAGCCGCAAAGCACTGCTGGAGAAACTCGTCCTGTCTCTGACCTATCGAGCGGGCGGGCTGGATATGCATGAGGCGCGCGCGCTCTTCTCCGACGGGGAAATGAGCGGCACCGGCAGGGTCGATCCCGAAATGGGATACAATCTGACGCTGATCGCCCGATCGACAGGGCCGGGCACGATGCTTGCCCTCGCCGCCGGGATGGACCTTCCCGGCTCCATTGCCGTGCATGGGACGCTTGCCGGCGACTTCAAGCAGCCTAGGTTCAGCGGAACGCTTACCGCAGGACCGCTGACCGTCAGAGGAATCCAGTTCAAGAGTCTTTCCGGTTTGGTCCAACTGGAAGAGCGGAAATTGTCCCTGCAGGGCGCCACGATCCGCCACGGCTCGTCGCAGTATCTGTTCGACGGATCGGTTGACTTCAGCGGTCCCGAACCGTTCTACGAGGCGCGGCTGAATGTGATCAGCTCGGATGTGGTGAGCATCGTAGCGCTTTTTTATCAGAAGATACCGCTGGAAATGACGGCAAACGGCGAACTCACGTTCCGCGGCACAACGAAGGAATTTACGGGGAGGGGACACCTTGCCTTCGGGTCAGGTTCTGCCTACGGGGAACCCTTCGAACGGGGTTCCATCGAAGCGATCCTGGACAAGGATATGATCTCCTTCCCTGAGGTGGTGATCGAGAAGAAGGGCGGGTCGGTGCAGGGGACAGGATGGATCGCCTTCAACGGCACCTACGGCGCGCAGCTGAAGGGTTCGGGCATCGATCTCTCCGATATTCCCCATATCGCGGGCCTCGATCTCGCAGGTCCCGTATCGCTCGAACTCGAATCTTCAGGGCCCTTTTCCGCCCCGGTGGTGCGGGGTCATGCCGCTGCCGATGCTCTCAGGTTCCATGATGCGCTTCTGGGTTCGCTGGAAAGCGACCTGGCCCTGGCAAGCGGCGAACTGCGCCTGACGGCATCGTTCCGGACCGGCGAGGACGCACCCTCCACCTTCGGCGTGACCCTGCGGACAGCAGATCCCTATCCCTGGGCTTTGACTGCGGATATTCATCGTCATAACTTCGATCCCTCGTCGATCATCAGGAACAACGAGATCCTTTCCAAGATGCGGCTGAACGCCGACGGTAAGATCCACGCGCGCGGCAGCCTCAAGCCTGGTTCCACGGTCATCGGGTCGGCGGTATTTTCGCAGCTCGATCTTGTTTTCGGCGACTATCATCTGCAGAACGACGGCGATCTGCGGCTACGCTACGAGGAGGGGACCGTCACGGTGCAGTCTGCGGTCCTGAGCGGTACCGGCACCCGGCTGTCGGTAACCGGCGGGCTTCACCCGGGGAAGGACCTGGACCTGACCCTGTCGGGCGATGCGAACCTGTCGCTTCTCCGGCTCCTTTATCGCGAGATTGAGCACGGCGACGGCACGGCCGCCTTGAAGCTGACGGTGAAAGAGGCCTGGTCGAATCCCGATGTGGCCGGGGATCTTACCCTCAATAACGGTCTGATCAAGATCAAGGATATTCCGCAGAAATTTTCCAACCTGAGCGGCACGATCACCTTCGACCGGAACAGGATCGTCACGGAAGGCGTTTCAGGCGAGTTCGGGGGAGGAACGATCACGGCTTCGGGTTCCGCAAGGCTGGAAGGAACCACGCTCCTGGATTTCTCGACGCGGATGGTTTTCGACAATGTGACGGTGCGCTATCCCGCCGGCCTCACGGCGACCCTGGGCGGCACGCTCTACTACGACGGCGATCCCGCCCGGCAGGCATTGACGGGAGAGATCGCGATCAAGCGCGCGCGGTATGAGAAACGCGTCGAATGGAAGAGCATGCTCGTGGACTTCAGCCGCGGGTTTACCCAGAAGAAAAAAGCTGATATCGGGTGGATCGGAGAGACGCAGATCAATCTTCGGTTCTTCGGACGGAACGACATCGTGCTCGAGAGCAACCTCGGAAAGATCCCGCTGGAGATCGACATGCTCCTGCGCGGGACGGTGAACCAGCCGCAGGTGCTCGGAAGGGTGGAGGCGAGAAAAGGTGAAGTCTACTTCCGGCAGAACGTCTTCCATATCCTGCACGCGTCCGCCGATTTCGCCGATCCAAACCGGATCAATCCCACCCTGGACGTGCAGGCGGAGACCAAGGTGCGGGAATACCAGATCAGGCTGTCCGTGTCCGGCACGGCGGACCGTGCGGTCGTCAGCTTTATCTCCGATCCGCCGCTTACCGATTCAAACATCCTGGCCATGCTCGCTTTGGGCAAGACGGGGGCGGAG
>JAKAHZ010000132.1 GCA_021814615.1 Nitrospirota bacterium
AGCTGATCAACAGGGGCCATGTGTTCCTCGCCATGCCGCCGCTTTACCGCATCGAGGCGGGCAAGGAGGTCTTCTACGCCATGGACGAGATGGAGAAAGAGAAGGTCCTGGCAAAGCTCGGGAACCGGAAGGTGGAGGTGGGACGCTTCAAAGGATTGGGCGAGATGAATCCCGAGACGCTGAAAGAGACCACGATGAACCCCACGACTCGCACGCTCATGAAGGTCCAGGTGGTGGACCACAAGGCAACGGGCGATACCTTCGAAAAGCTGATGGGCAAGGACCCCAAGGCCCGGTTCACCTTCATCAAGGAGCGGGCCGAGTTCGCGGAGCTGGATATTTAAGACCGGTAGTAGATATAAGGAAGCGCCGGCGGACTGACAACGGCGAAAAAGTGTTTTTCCCGGGCTGCCTGAACAGGCGGCCTGTTTTTTTTACGTCTTTTGGAAATGGGGGCATTCCCCGTCTAATTGTGGCCGGCATCGAGTTTGATCCCAGATATTGTGCTCCCCTGCGGCAGAGTTTCCATTTTTCGCTACCCTTTGAAAAGGCAAAGAAAAATCTTGACAAGCCGGCCCGGCAGCAGTAGTATGACAGCAATTAATGGTTCTTGCAAAAATATTTTGGTAGTTGACAGTTCGACAGTTTTCTGATTTCTTTAATCAACACCACGGAATGAAGCAGGATTTGATCGGTTGTGCCGGCGGTTTCTTGCCGGCAGGCAGGGGTAGAAGAGGAAGTATCGGTGGGAGAAAAAAGGAGGATTCTATGAAACGGTTTATGATGGTTCTGATGGCAGCGGTTCTTGTTCTGGCGGCGGGAACGGCAATGGCGGCGACGGCAACGTCGGTATTCGCCGTATCGGCTACGGTGCAGCCGACCTGCAGCATATCGACGGGAGCAACAGCCATCGCATTCGGCACCTACGATCCGCTGTCCGCAACGCCGCTGGACGGATCCGGCACGGTTTCGTTCCGCTGCACCAGGAATACACTCTACTGGACCTACATTCCCGGTCCCTGGACGATCGCGGGCCCGGTTCCGGCCGATGTGCTGAGCATGAATTTCTACTCTGACGCTGCATACACGGCCCTGTATTCTACCGGCAAGGTCGGCGGCGGAACGGCGTCTCCCAACAACGCGCCCCAGACCGTGACCTACTACGGCAGGATCCCGGCCAATCAGTATGTCGCTGAAGGCGCCTATTCCCAGAATTTCACTTTTACCGTTGAGTATTAACGAAAAGTACGGTATTCTCGAAGGGCGATTAGGAAACTAATCGCCCTTTTTTCGTCACGGAAAGCGCGGGCCAGAGACCATGAAATCATTCAATCGGATCGTCACGACGGCAGCAATATTCGTTGCGATAGGTTCGGCAATCATGCCGGCGCAGGAGGCGTTTGCGAGCAGTTTCAATGTCACGCCGGTCAGGATCAGCCTCGATTCCCGGTCAAAGGCGGAGCGGCTTTCCCTGCGGAACAACGGCGACGAGGAGATCCGGCTGCAGATGGACGTGTATCTCTGGTCGCAGAACGATGAAGGCAGGGACCAGTACGAGCCGACGTCCGATATCATCGTCTTTCCCAAACTGCTGAGCGTTCCCAAGGGCGAGGAGCGGATCGTCAGGGTCGGCCTGAAAAAAGCGTTCCAGGTCAACCGGGAACGGACCTATCGTCTGTATATCCAGGAGCTTCCGCGTCCGCAGGATGCAAAAAAGGGTGTTGCGGTTACGATGCTCATGAAGGCAGGAGTCCCGATCTTTTTCGCGCCTCAGCGCGTCGAGATGGGCGGAACGCTGGAGTCCCTCCATCTGGTGAAAGGAACGCTGGAGTTGAAGATGCGGAACACGGGCACGCGCCATTTTGTCCCCTCCCCGATCATGGTCAAAGGCGTGTCCGCCGACGGCAAGGAGCTTTTTTCCAAAGAAAGTGTGGGATGGTATCTCCTGAGCGGCGCCACCCGCGTATATCCCGTGCCACTGACCAAGGACGAGTGCGCCAAAGCCGAGCGTCTGGATATCGTGGTGACGGCCGATACGCTGACGATGAAAGGCTCGCTGGATGTTCAGAAGGACGCCTGTTCACCCTAGCAGACGATTCCCGGGACCCTGCGGTCGCTCTGGGCTGGTTTCAGCTTGGATCGTTGCCCTGTGGCTTCTTATTGTTCCTCCCGGCGCGCAGGGCGCCGAGATCGCCGTGGTGAGAATCATCGTCAACCAGCAAACGCAAGGCGACTTCGTCGTTTCCCTGGCGCAGGACGGCGATGTATTCATAAAGACCGGAGACTTTTCCGGGCTCGGTCTCAGGGAACCCGCGGGACCGGTGACGGTCATCGACAACGAGCAGTATGTTTCGCTTCGCTCCCTTTCCGGCATCACCTTCCAGTTCGATCGCAAAACAGTCTCGCTGAACCTGACCGCCGATCCGGGTTTGCTGGTCAACCGACGGATCGTGGATGTGAGCCCGACCGGCGCGACAGGCGCGGTCATTCCGCATGACAACAGCGCATTTCTCAATTACGGCGTTCAATACCGCGATGGCGACGATGAGCCGCATGCATCGTCCACGGTCACCAACCAGCTCGGCATCCGGGTCAACGACGCCGTCTTTCTGAACGACAGTCTCTATCGCAAGACGGGTGGCGAAACGGACGCACTGCGACTCTCGACCAGCGTGACCTATGACCGGCGGCCCGACATGCAGCGACTGGTCGTGGGAGACTTCTTTGCGCCCTCCGGCACATTCAGCGGAAGCTTCCCGGCGGGCGGCATCAGTTTTTCGAAGGTCTATTCGATCAATCCGACCTTCATCAGGACGCCGCTGCTCAACTTCGAAGGACTGGTTGCGCTGCCTTCCCAGGCGGATGTCTATCTCAACGGCATCAAGATCCGTACCGATCAGTTCGCTCCCGGGGCCTTCGAGATCAAAGACCTTGCCTCCTACGGCGGAGCGAATACCCTTGAAGTGGTCATTCGCGATTCTCTGGGACGGGAACAGCGGCTGGTCTACTCCTTTTACTCCACCGACCTCCTTCTGCAGAAGGGATTGCACGAATACAGTTACAACGCCGGTTTTCTCCGCAGGCAGTACGGCATCGAGAGCAACGACTACGGTGCATACGTCCTTACCGGATTTCATCGCTACGGCGTTACAGACACCGTTACGGCAGGTTTTCGGGCGGACGCCACGGAGCAATTCGCATCGGCAGGGCCGGAGATCACTTTCGTCCCGAAGGTCGGCGCGGTGACCGTGGCGGGGACGGGAAGCCGCCATGAAGGAGCCCAGGGCTATGCAACGCTGCTGTCCTATTTCTATCAGGGCAGGGTGTGGAATGCCCGCGCCATGACCAGGCATTTTTCGCCGGAGTTCACAACGATTGTGTCGCTCGCGGCGCCGACACATACCCGGACGGAATCGGCTGCAGGCGCAGGCTTCACGATCCGGGACCTGGGCGCGTTCTCGCTTGACACGGCGGTCTCGGAATACTACGACGGATCCGTGCGAAGATCGGTCAGCGCATCCTATTCCCGGACGATCTTCCGCAGCGCCTTTCTCTATGCGACTGCGGCGACGGTGCGGGCGGAACAGCGGGAGAACCGCGTGTTCGTCGGCCTCAATTACACCTTCGGGCCGGGGCCGACCGTTTCTGCGCGCTACGCGAGCAGCCCCGGAACATCCTCCGAGGCGATCCAGGTGCAGCAGAATCCTCCCGCTGGAGAAGGGTACGGGTATCGCGCATCGGTGGAGCGGCAGCAGAACAATGGTTCGATATCCGAGCTGGTGAATCCCTTTGTGCAGTATAATGGTCCCGTCGGCGTGTACAGCGCCGATTACCTGGCTGTGCGGAGCGAGGACGGCGGGACGAGATCATCGTATCAGCTGGCCGCCTCGGGCTCCATCGTCGCGGTCGGCCGGACGGCGGGGCTTGCGAGGCCCGTCGATGACAGCTTCGCCTTGGTGCGGGTGGGGAATGTCAAAGGCGTCCGGGTCTACGAGAACAACCAGGATATGGGCCGTACCGATGCCGACGGGAAGGTGATCGTGCCCTCAGTCGGATCCTATCGGAACAATTCGATCTCCATTGACGATCGCGACCTGCCGATGGATGTGTCGTTCCAGGAGACGCGGCGGCTCCTGTCACCCGGCTACCGGAGCGGTTCCTGCCTTTTCTTCAATGCGGTGCGGTCACGGCCGGTGACCGGCGCGTTCAAGATGAAGACGCCCGGCGGAGTAGTGCCGGTGGAGAATACCGATGTGGTTCTGGTGGTCGACGGAACGCCGGTCCGGTTTACGACCGGTTTGGGAGGAGAATTCTATGTTGAAAGTCTTGCCCCATCGGCCAAGGGCGACGGGGACGGGCGCGCGTCCGAATGCGGTTTACGGGGAAGCAGCAAGGAGACCGCGCCGGGCCAATATCGCGGCTCCTTCGCGTACAAGGGAACAACCTGCTCATTTACCGTTTCGGTGCCTGCCACCGATGATTTGATCATCGATCTGGGAGAGATGACCGTCTGTTCCGTGGAAGGGCAGCCTTGATCATTCCAGGATAGGCGAAGGAACATTCGGGAACCAGGAGAACCTTCATGAAAGTCTCAGGAATTCTTGCGACGATCGCCGTTATCCTTCTGACGGCCGGCACAGTTCTGGCCGCAGGAAGTCTGACGGTATCAACGTCGCCGGTCGCCTTTGGCGTCTATGATCTGTTTTCCCCGGCGGACAACGTTGTCGGACAGGGCGAGGTCGCTGTCACCTATGTCGTGGGACCGAACCCGAATCCCCCCATCACCTATACGATCACGATCTCGGTCAGCCCGAATTCAGGCGGAATCAATCCCAGGACCATGAAACAGATTCCGCCCACGATCGATGCGATGAACTATAATGTGTACACCGATGCCGCCCGCACGATCATCTGGAACAATGCCATAACCGGCGCCGCCGATAACGTGATTCTCACCTTGAAACGAAACGATCCTCAGCCGCAGCGCACGCCCATCTACGGCAGAATCCCGGCACTCCAGGATATCGGCGTGGGCTCCTACAGCGATTCGCTTACCGTGACTGTTGTCTGGTAATCCAACCGTGCTCTACCCCGTCCGAAAGTCGCGCAGATTCTGAGATGAGTCCCTTTCCGCGGGGATTTTTAATTTGACAGTTCCGGCTCCTGTTGGTATAGTAAAAAACCTTAATTTGCAAGGGTTTTTATGATCCGGCCATCTCTCGAAGAATTCAAAGAAAAAGCAAAGCAGGGCAATCTGATCCCCGTGTACCGCGAGATCCTGGCGGACATGGAGACGCCCGTTTCCGCATTCCGCAAGATCGATGACGGGAAGTATTCCTTCCTGCTCGAATCGGTGGAGGGCGGCGAAAAATGGGCCCGTTACTCCTTCCTGGGCAGCAAGCCCGAGGTGATCGTGCGCAGCAGCGGCCGGAAGGTCGAGATCATCCGCGGCGGCCGGAAGGAAACGGGCAGCTTCGGCCAGGACCCGCTGGAAGCGGTGAAAAAAGTGCTTGCTGCCTACCGGCCGGTGCCCGATCCGGCGCTCCCGCGGTTCTACGGCGGCGGTGTGGGTTTCATCGGTTATGACGTGGTGCGGTTCTTCGAGAACATGCCGGAGCGGAAGAAGCCCAGCCTCGATCTGCCCGATGTGCTGTTCATGATCACCGACACGCTGGTCATTTTCGACAACGTAACCCACATGATCAAGGTGGTCTCCAACGCCCACGTGAACGGCGGGTCCGTGACTGCCGCGTACCGCGAGGCGGTGCGGAAGATCGACGGGATCGTGAAAAAACTGAAAGGGCCCGGCAGGCGTCAGGCGGGAGGCGTCAGGCGAAAACCGCCGAAGGGCGTCAAGCTCACCTCGAACTTTACGCAGAAGCAGTACGAGCAGGCGGTGCTTCGGGCGCAGGAATATATCAAGGCGGGCGATATCTTTCAGGTCGTGCCGTCGCAGCGCTTCGAGGCCCGCATCACCGCCGAGCCCTTCGAGATCTATCGTGCACTCCGGCTGATCAATCCCTCTCCTTATATGTACTTCCTGCGCTGCGGCGATGCGACCGTAGTGGGGGCGTCGCCCGAGGTGATGGTGCGGTGCGAGGGCGACCGCATCGACCTCCGGCCGATCGCGGGCACCAGGCGGCGCGGCGCGTCGGAGGAGGAGGACCGCGCCCTGGAAAAGGAGCTGCTCGCCGATCCCAAGGAGCGGGCCGAGCATATCATGCTCGTCGATCTGGGCAGGAACGACGTGGGACGCGTCAGCGACGTCGGCAGCGTGCGGGTCACCGAGCTCATGGTGATCGAGCGCTATTCCCATGTGATGCACATCGTCTCGAACGTGCGCGGAACCCTTGCGCCGGACAGGGATTCCTATGACGTGATCCGCGCCTGCTTTCCCGCAGGAACCGTATCGGGCGCGCCGAAGATCCGGGCCATGCAGATCATCGACGAACTGGAACCGACGCGGCGCGGTCCTTACGCCGGCGCGGTGGGGTATTTCGGGTTCTCGGGCAACATGGATACCTGCATCACCATCCGCACGCTCGTGATCAAGGACAAGAAGGCCTATATCCAGGCGGGCGGCGGCGTGGTCGCGGACAGCGTTCCGGCGCTGGAATACCAGGAAACGGTGAACAAGGCCAGGGCCATGATGCGCGCCGTGGAGATGGCGGAAAAGGGAATGGATTGACAGAAGGACAGAGTACCACGTACAGCGTACAGAGTACAGGAGGGCCGAGTCATATAGATTTTTTTGTACTGAGTACTTTGTACCTTGTACTGATCTTGAGGTTCTTATGTTATTAATGATCGACAATTACGATTCCTTCACCTACAACCTGGTCCAGTACCTGGGCGAACTGGGGCAGGACCTGAAGGTGTATCGGAACGACAAGCTTACCCTTGCCGATATCGCGGCGATGCGGCCCGAGCGGATCGTCATCTCGCCGGGGCCCTGCACGCCGAAGGAGGCGGGCATCTCCGTCGACGTGATCCGGCATTTCACGGGCACAATACCGATCCTCGGCGTCTGCCTGGGCCACCAGTCCATCGGCGAGGCTTTCGGCGGCGACGTGATTCGCGCGCCCTACCTGATGCACGGCAAGACGTCGATGATCCATCACGACGGCAAGACGCTCTTCGCCGGCCTGCCGAACCCCTTCGAGGCGACACGCTACCATTCGCTCATCATCAAACGGGAGACGCTGCCGCCGGTGCTCGAAGTGACGGCCTGGACCGACGACGGCATCATCATGGGCGTGCGCCACAAACAGCACAAGCTGGAAGGCGTGCAGTTCCATCCCGAATCGATCCTCACCGGCGCGGGCAAGGAACTCTTGAGGAACTTCCTGAAGTTGTGATATCCATAGAAGGAGGTGGTATGACCTCTGAAGGGCTCAAGTCCGAAGATAAGGTTAGGAAGAAACTTGAAGTTTCTCTTGGAAAAAAACTGGTGAAGAAAAAATTAGTAATAGGATGTGATTCTGCCGGAAACCGTAAAGAAAAAGAGTTTGATATTGTCTCAGAAGATGGCGAAATCGTCGGTGAAATTAAAGACTACAAGTTCTCCAATAGTACAACAGGAACCGCAGGTTATTCTAACGTCAGAAAATATAGACTTATAGCGGAATGTTTCTTTCTCGAACGAGTGAGCGCGAGGAGAAAGATTCTGGCATTAACAAATAGAGAACTGGCAGAACAGTTCAGGAAAGACATGGACGGACTGAAATCCGATGTCGAGATAATGCATGTTCCCATTCGATAGTTCAACGAGAGTGGACTAAACAATGATCAAAGAAGCCATTGCGAAGGTCGTCGCGAAGGTGAACCTTACCGAGGCCGAGGCCGAGACGGTGATGCGCGAGATCATGCAGGGCGAGGCGACGGACGCCCAGATCGCCGCGTACATCACCGGCCTCCGGATGAAGGGCGAGACGGTGGAGGAGATCACCGGCTCCGCGCGGGTCATGCGCGAGAAGGCGGTGCGCATCGCCGTGGATGCGCCCTATCAGGTGGACACCTGCGGGACCGGCGGCGACATGTCCCACACCTTCAACATTTCGACGACCGTGGCTTTCGTGGTCGCAAGCGCGGGCGTGGCGGTGGCCAAGCACGGCAACCGGTCGGTCTCGAGCAAGAGCGGCAGCGCCGATGTGCTGCAGGCCCTGGGGGTGAACATCGAGATTCCCTCGCACCGCGTCCAGGAGTGCCTGGCCCAAGTGGGCATCGCGTTCCTCTTCGCGCCCCTCATGCATCAGGCGATGAAATACGCCATCGGCCCCCGGCGGGAGATCGGCATCCGGACCATCTTCAACATGCTCGGGCCGCTCACCAACCCGGCGGCCGTGCGCGGGCAGCTCATGGGCGTCTATGGACAAGAGCTGACGAGCCTGCTCGCCCGGGCGCTGGGCAACCTGGGCGTGCATCACGCCATTGTGGTCC
>JAKAHZ010000133.1 GCA_021814615.1 Nitrospirota bacterium
TCCTGCAGCCGGTCGAGAATATCCATGCAGAAACCGTCGCGGTCCACGGGCTGGTGCTTGTACGCGAATCCCTTGAGCTTCCGGTCGCGCGTCACCGCGGACAGATGCAGGTTCACGATATGGGTGTGGTAGCTCTCGATGACCCAGAGGATCTCCGGCTTGGGAAGGTAGGAGGTGTCGAGCACCATCGGCAGCTGGCTCTGCATGATCGCGTCGGGCGAGAGCACCCGGGGCGCCCCCCAGAAGGTCTCGACGCCGATGGTCACCTTGGTGCGGTCCTGCAGGTGCTGGATATTCCCGATCACGGCATCGCGATTGCCGTTTCTGGTTTCGCTGATCTTCTCGGGATGGAGCACCATCACGCTCGCGCCCACCGCCTCGGCGAACTGGACGACCTTGCCCGCCCAGTCGATGAAGGTTTCGTCGGAAAGGTGGCCGTCGGGCGCATGGACCGAATAGACGGAAACGCCGTGGCTTTTGACCTGGCTTTCCACATGGCCGATCGAGCCGGTACCCTGCAGGAACTCCTCCAAGTCATGGGGAAAGGCAAGCTCCACGGCCACGCCATTGAGCTTGGCAAGCCTTGCATTGCTGTTCTGGAAATCTATCCGCTGTCGAATGCAAAAACGCATGATCGATCGTGCCGGTCTACCTTATTAAGAGCTGTCAGAATCCATGGCTTGCAGGCCAGGGCATTATAGCAATTTATTTTCCTGAAAGGGAAAAAATTTTTGCCGCGGAGAGGCGTCGTATCAGCCGTGCCAGGCGGCTTACTCATGCCGAGGCGACGGCAAACAAAAGGCGAGAAAGAATTTCCCCTTGACTTTTCAGGGGGAATCATAGATATTGTAACTCCGTTGCGGCGGGAACGGGCGGATAGCTCAGCTGGGAGAGCACAGCCCTTACAAGGCTGGGGTCACAGGTTCGATCCCTGTTCCGCCTACCAGAAATTCAGTACAACGTACCGAGTACCACGTACCTAAGGGCTCTGTACTTTGTACTTGGTACTTGGTACTCGCCTTTGTTGGGGTGGTAGTTCAGCTTGGTTAGAACGCCTGCCTGTCACGCAGGAGGTCGCGGGTTCGAGCCCCGTCCACCCCGCCAGTTTTTCCCCTCATCACAGTCTTCACCCGCAGAGCAGTAAACCTCACAGACAACATAGCGCTCCCTGTCTATCACTTCTATGATCTCAACGCTGGATCAATCATGTTGATTGATTCAAACAGAAAACCGGCGTCTGGCAGTTTGCTGAAAAAGCCCTTCTTGCCTTTGCGAGGAGCGATTTTCGCGACGCCGCAATCTCGCAGTGCCTTGAAATTCTTAACTACGAGTTTGCTTCGAGCGGGAGAACGTCTCCAAAGATAGAATGAACAAGAGGATCATGCCGCCGTCAATGGCCGGATGCGTGACAGTTTGGCCTTATTGCTGCGCTGGGCATCCCAGAGATCAACGGCTGCCTGTGCGTTCAACCAAAACTGGGGCGTATTGCCGAAAAGACGCGACAGGCTCAGCGCCATGACCGGTGTAATCGACCGGCGCTCGTTCAAGAGCTCGTTGACGGTCTGGCGGGAAACGCCGAGTGCAGTGGCAAACGAGGATGCCGTCATTCCGTAATCAGGCAGAAAATCCTCCCGGAGCATTTCTCCAGGATGGATCGGCCTTGCCGTTCTTGTCATGGTCTTCATCGCCCTATCCCCTCTCAGTGATAATCCGTGATCTCAACATCGTAAGCATCGCCCTTATCGAACCGGAAACAGATTCGCCACTGATCGTTTATGGCTATCGAATACTGACCGGCCCGATCCCGCGATAAAGCATGCAGTCGATTGCTGGGCGGCACCTTCAGGTCATCAAGGCAGGTAGCAAGGTCAATATATTCAAGCCGCCGCCTGGCGCGCCGCAGCACATCAGCCGGCAGGCGCTTTGATTTGCCAGCGGCATAGAGCTGCTCCGTATGTTTGTCCTTGAACGTCTTGATCACCGAGATATTGTAACGTGTCACGTGACACGTGTCAAGCACGCTTGCCATATCGATTACCTTGCCCGAAACAGAGTTGCTTCCGCTAAACAGACCTCTAGCGACGTCACTATGGCTGCACCAGCAGACGGGCCCCCTCCCGTCTCCTCTTCTTATGTTATACTTTTCCCGGAGACGTTCTTCATGCTTTCACGCGATCTACACCCCCAACTGGCCGAATTCGCGAAACGTTATCCCGAGAAGTTCCTTTTCGAGAACGCCATCTTCAGCCATATCCATCCCGGGAACCGGATCTTCATCGGCACGGGCTGCGGCGAGCCCCAGTGCCTTGTCCAGACGCTGATCCGGTACGTGCAGTCCCATCCCAAGGCCTTCGTGGACGCCGAGCTTCTGCAGGTCTGGACCTTGGGCGTGGCGCCCTATTCGGACGAGAAGTTCCGCGATGCTTTCCGGCACAACTCCTTCTTCATCGGCAGCAACACGCGCGACGCCGTGAACCGCGGCCTGGCGGACTACACGCCCATCTTCCTCTCCCAGGTGCCCGCCCTCTTCACGAGCAAGCTCGTGCCCGTGGACGTGGCGCTCATCCAGACCTCGCTGCCCGATGCGCATGGGTTCATGAGCCTGGGGATCAGCGTGGACATCGTGAAAGCCGCCGCGGAGAACGCCTCGCTCGTCATCGCCCAGGTGAACGCCGACATGCCCCGGATCCACGGCGACACGTTCCTGAACATTAAGGACGTGCACTTCGTCCTGCCCTGCAACGAACCGCTGCTCGAATTCAAGCCCGTGGTGGCGGACGAGATCGCGGAGCGCATCGGCAGGTATGTGGCCCGCATCGTCCAGGACGGCGACACGATCCAGGTGGGCTACGGCAGCATCCCCAACGCCATCCTGCAGCACCTCCGGGACAAGAAGCACCTGGGCGTCCATACGGAGCTTCTGACCGACGGGATCGTGGAGCTCATGCAGGCGGGCGTCATCGACAATTCCAAGAAGGACCTGAACCGCGGCAAGACCGTGGCCGCCTTCTGCATGGGCAAGCGCGAGACCTACCAGTACCTGCACGACAACCCGGCCATCGAGTTCCGCCAGGTGAACTACACGAACAATCCCACGGTCCTCGCCCGCCAGCGCTGCATGACCGCGATCAACAGCGCCCTGGAAGTGGACCTGACGGGCCAGGCCACCGCGGAATCGATCGGCGAGGTGTTCTACAGCGGCATCGGCGGCCAGGCCGATTTCATGCGCGGCGCCATCCTCTCGCCCGGCGGCAAGACCATCCTCGCCGTGCAGTCCACGGCGGAGAACGGTACGATCTCGCGCATCGTTCCCTTCGTGAAGGAAGGCGCCGGCGTCACGCTCGGCCGCGGTGACATCCACTACGTGGTGTCGGAGTACGGCATCGCCTATCTCCACGGCAAGAACATCCGCGAACGCGCCATGGACCTGATCTCCATCGCCCATCCTTCCTTCCGCCCCGGGTTGATCGAGGAGGCGAAGCGAAGGAGCCTCATCTACCAGGACCAGCTCTTCATCACCGGCGAGGGCGGCGAATACCCCGAACACCTCGAAATGTGGCGCACGACCAAGAAAGAATTCACCGTGTTCTTCCGGCCGGTGCGACTGAACGACGAGCACCTGCTCAAGGACTTCTTCTACACCCTGACGAACGACAGCATGTATCACCGGTTCATCTCGAGCAGGACCGACATGCCCCATGCGCGGCTGCAGCAGTTCGTTGCCATCGATTACCGCCGCGAAATGGTGATCCTGGCCACGGTGGAGCAGGACGGCAAGGAAATCGCCGTCGGCATGGGCCAGTACCTGATCGACGACCGGTCCCACTCAGCCGAGGTCGCTTTCGTGGTCCTCGACGGGTATCAGGGCAAGGGCATCGGATGGGAACTCCTGGATTACCTGACCTTCCTCGCCAGGAAGCGCGGCCTTCTCGGGTTCACCGCCACGGTGCTCCAGGACAACCGGCGCATGCTCCACCTCTTCGAAAGCATGGGCTTCATCGTGGAAAAACGGCTCGAGTCGGGCGTCTACGAGCTCAAGATGTCCTTCCGCGACTGACACCGCATCGGCAAAGGAGCCGTCGTGAAACCTCTCGCTGCGAATCTCTACCTGCTCACCCTCGCATTCTGGACAGGCGGCATGTCCATGTTCACCTTCATCGTCACGCCGGCGATCTTCCGTTCCTATTCCCGGGACCGGGCCGGCGAGATCGTGGGGACGCTCTTCCCCGGTTATTTTCTGACGCTTCTCGTTCTCTCGGGACTCGCGATCCTCTTCTTCTTGCTGAAAGGCGGCGGCTTTCAAAACGCCTCGTCCAGGGCCTCGCTTATCCTGCTCATCCTTGCCCTGGCGATGAACTGCTACGTATTCTTCAAGCTCCATCCCGATGCCCTGCGGATCAAACAGCAGGTCGTCTCCTTTGAGAAAGAAGCTCCCGATTCGCCCGCACGGAGCGCTTTCCGCAGGGTTCACGCAACAAGCGCGGTCCTGAATCTCCTGGTCCTCGCCGACGGCATCGCACTGCTCGTGCTGAGCAGGAACATTCCCCGTTAGCGGCCGTTTCATCGATACGGCAGATCAGCTTTTCCCGACAGAGAACCCTCCCTTCAGGACGCTTTGCTTTTTCCCGAAAGTGCGGTATACTCCGGCACAACAAGGACAGGTCCGGTCCTGTCGCCCGAAAAGAAAGAACCCGGACGGACACCAGCGCCATGAAAACCGTGATCATTTCCGAAGCCCTGCAGAAAACGCTCGGCGCTTCAATTACCGGAGCGACGATCCTTTCGGCGCGAACGGCCGAAGAAGCCCTGAAATTGCACCGGGAGCACAAGACCGACCTTATCATCGCCGATGCGGGTTTTCCCGGCATGGGCGGCGTGAAGCTCTGCAAGGCCATCCGCAACGACGCATCCCGCCGCGACGTTTCCATTATCCTCGTAGGCGTTTCGAATCATGAGGCCAGTGAGTCCGGGGCGAACATGGTCCTGCCTCCGCCCGTCGATCCGGCGGATCTCAAGAACAAGGCAATGGAGCTTCTGAACGTGATGCGGCGCGAACGGATGCAGGTCCTCATGAAGGTAGCGTTCACCGAGAACGGCAACAAGCAATCCTTCTTCACGAACTCGAGAAACGTCAGCACTTCGGGCCTGCTCTTTGAATCGGACCATCCGCTCAAGAAAGGCGACTGGATCGTCTGCTCCTTCTTCGTCTCAAACTTTCAGGTCGCAGTGGACGCAGAGATCATGCGCGTCGATACGCTTCCCGGCGGCCTCTCCACCTTCGGCGTCCGGTTCCTGAGCCTCGCGCCGGAGGCTAAGGACGCGATCGAGAAGTTCATCGCTTCCCGCGACGCCTCGGCCGGCCGTACCAGTTGAGACCCGGAACATCGCTGCAGCGTGCAAGAGTCCCCGCGCCGCTCCCTTGACCTTCCCTCCATCCTCGACTACACTATCCCTATGCTGTCCGCATTGTTCGACCCGCAGTCCGTTGCGGTGATCGGCGCCTCGTCTGACACGAAAAAGGTCGGCTACGCTGTCCTGCACAACCTCATCCGGTTCAACTATCCGGGCACGCTCTATCCCGTCAATCCCGGCTGCGCCGAGATCCTCGGCCGCACGACCTACCCGAAGATCAGCGACATTCCCGCTCCCGTGGACCTGGCCATCGTGGTGATCCCGGCGCGCCACGTTCCTGCCGCGTTGCGGGAATGCGCGTCAGCCGGCGTCAAGGCCGCGGTGGTCATCAGCGCCGGGTTCAAGGAAGCGGGCGCAGAAGGCACGCTGCTCGAAGAGGAGCTGAAGAAGATCGCCCGCGAAACGGGCCTCCGGATCATGGGACCCAACTGCCTGGGCCTCATCAACACGGCGAACGACATGAACGCTACGTTTGCCGCCGACATGCTGCCCAAAGGCAGGATCGGGTTCTTCTCCCAGTCCGGCGCCATGGGCATCGCGATTATG
Source organism: Nitrospirota bacterium (assembly GCA_021814615.1). Taxonomy (GTDB): domain Bacteria; phylum Nitrospirota; class UBA9217; order UBA9217; family UBA9217; genus JAKAHZ01. The sequence continues at coordinate 5,959 of JAKAHZ010000133.1, forward strand.
GACTGGGCCATCGGCAACGACGTGGGCTTCTCCAAGTTCGTCAGCCTGGGCAACAAGACGGACCTGTCGGAGATCGATTTCATCGAGTATTTCATGCACGACCCCTCGACGAGCATCATCCTGGGCTATATCGAGGATGTGGTGGACGGCAGGAGGTTCATGGACGTCGCGGCGCGCGCTACCAAGGCCAAACCCATCATCCTGCTCAAATCGGGCGGTACCGAGGCTGGCGCCCGCGCTGCGTCATCGCACACCGGCGCGCTCGCGGGTTCCGATGTTGCCTTCGACGCGGCGTTCAAGCAAACCGGCGTGATGCGGGCAGCGGGCGTCCAGGACCTCTTCGATACGGCCCTCGCCTTCAGCGAAGGAAAGGTGCCGGCGGGCAACCGGCTGCTCGTGGTGACCAACGCCGGAGGACCGGGCATCATCGCCGCGGACACCGCGGAGCGCATGGGCATCCGTCTCCCGCATATGACCAAGGAAAGCATCCAGGCCATGCAGGCCAAGCTGCCGCCCAATGCTTCCCTCTTCAATCCCGTGGACGTGATCGGCGACGCAACGTCGGCGCGCTATGCAGCCGTGCTCGAACAGGCCGTGCGGGACCCCTATGTGGACGCTGTGCTCGTGATCCTGACACCTCAGGCCATGACGGACATGGAACAAACTGCCGATGCGGTCATCGCAGCAGCCCGGTCCACGGACAAGCCGGTCATCGCCTCCTTCATGGGTGAAGCCCGCGTCCGGTCGGCCATCACCAGGCTCAAGAATGCGTCGATCCCGAACTTTTCCTACCCCGAGCTGGCGGTCAAGGCGTTCCGCCGTCTGGCGGACCACCGGGCCTGGAAGAATATGCCCGCAGAGGAACAAACGGAAACGTGGTACGACTTCGAGAAGGCCCAGGAGACCATTACCGGCCTGCTGGCAAAGGGCGAGCGTCGGTTCGGCGAAGAAGAAGCCATTGCCGTGCTTTCCTATTACGGCTTCCGCTTCCCCCGGCGCGCCCTGGCCCGGACATCGAAGGAGGCGGCTTCGGCAGCATCGCGGCTCGGGTTCCCCGTGGTCATGAAGGTCGCCTCACCCGACATTCTGCACAAGACCGATGTGGGCGGCGTGCGGGTGAACGTCAGGAGCGCACGGGAAGCGGAAGAAGCGTTCCTCGAGATCACGACCAACGCCCGGCGTCACCTGCCCGATGCCTTCGTTCGCGGCGTCACGGTGGCGGAGATGATCAAGGGCGGCAAGGAAGTGATCCTGGGCGTCACCTATGACCGCACCTTCGGCCATATGGTCATGGTCGGCCTGGGCGGCATTTATGTGGAAGTGCTGAAGGACGTGGCGTTCCGGATCGTGCCGGTGACGCGCCGCGACGGCCGGGCCATGGTCTCCGAACTCAAGACCGCGGGGCTTCTCCTGGGCGCCCGCGGCGAAAGGCCGGCGGATATCGACGCCATTGCCGGCGCCATCGTGAACCTGTCGAGCCTCGTTGCCGATTTTCCCGAGATCCAGGAGCTGGACATCAATCCGCTCATGGTCATGGAGCACGGCGCCGTGGCTCTCGACGGACGGATCATTTTTCGGCAGTAGGCATTGACCTGCTGTATTCGCTAAAGGGCGTTGCCCGGCTGGCCGGGGCCCCATGCTCTTCGGAGGTTGCTATGATTCCCATCCTGGTCGCATCGAACACCGCCTACGCGGGGAGAACCTTCGTCGCTCTGGGCCTTGCCATGAAGCTCGCGGACATGGGCCATTCCGTCGGGTTCCTCAAGCCCCTGGGCAATCTTCCCGCAACCTCGGGCAAGACGGTCGCCGACGCCGACGCCCAGTTCGTCAAGGAGACCCTGGGTCTTGCCGAACCCACGGAAGTCATCTCGCCCTTCCTCCTCACCTTCGAAACGCAGACGCTGCTCCTCCAGGGCAAGATCAAGGATGCAAAGAAACTTGCTGTCGATGCCCTGAAAGCCGTCAAGAAGAAGGATTTCGTGATCGTCTGCGGCGCAAGCGACCTGCTCGAGGGATCGCTGGTGGGCCTGGACGCGCTCTCCCTCGCCGAAGCGATGAAGGCCCAGGTGCTGCTCGTCGAGCCCTGGCGCGGCGACTGCTCGGCGGACACCGCTTACGGCGCAGCGAGGCTCTTCTGTGACCGTTTTGCCGGCGCCGTATTCAACAAGGTGCCTTCGGCCATGACCGGCCATGTGAAGGATGAGGTGAAGCCCTTCCTGGAGAAGAAAGGCGCGCCGGTCTTCGGCATCATCCCCAAGGACAAGTTTCTGGAGTCCGTCACCATCGCGTCGCTGAACGAGATCCTGAACGGCACGGTCCTGTGCTGCGAGGACAAGATGGACGAGCTGGTCGAGCACTTCCTCATCGGCGCCATGGACGTGGACAGCGCGCTCAACTACTTCCGCAGGACGCCGAACAAGGCGGTGATCACCGG
>JAKAHZ010000134.1 GCA_021814615.1 Nitrospirota bacterium
CGCCCAGCATGATCAGGGCTGCAGCGTTTGCGGCCAGGTTGCCCTTCTTGCCCACGCCGCCGGCGGCGATCAGCGGCAGCTCGTTCTGCTTGCCCTGCTTCACGAGGTCGAGGTAGCAGTCGCGGATATTCGACGCTATCGGGTGTCCCATCTTGTCCATGGATACATTGTAGGCCGCGCCCGTGCCGCCATCCTCGCCGTCAATGCAGAGCGCCGCGGCATAGGGGTTGCGCGCCAGGTTGTTCAGCACCGCGCGGGCCGTCTTGGTGCCCGAGATCTTGGGATAGACCGGCACGCGGAAGCCCCAGGCCATGGACATGGAGGTGATCATCTTGGCCACGGCCTCTTCGATGGAGTACTTGGTCTGGTGCGTGGGCGGCGACGCGAGGTCCACGAACTCCGGCACGCCGCGGATCTTCGAGATGAGGCCCAGCACCTTGTAGGCCTGGAGGAGCCCGCCGTCACCCGGCTTGGCGCCCTGGCCGTACTTGATCTCGATGGCGCAGGGATCGTCGGTCATGTCGGGCAGCGCACGGATGATCTCGTCCCAGCCGAAGTAGCCCGAGGCGATCTGGAGGATGAAATACTTGACGTACCGGGACTTGAGGATGGAGGGCGGCATGCCGCCCTCGCCGGAGCACATCACCACCGGCAGGCCTTCGACCTCGTTCAGGTAGGCAATGCCCATGGCGAGGCCTTCCCACATGTGCGGCGAAAGCGCGCCGATGGACATGGAGCCGATCCGGATCGGATAGATCTCCCGCGTCGGCGGAATGAAGACCTTGGGGTCGAGCTCGAGCTTCTCCCCCGCCACCCTGATCGGCAGCTGCTCGGCGGAGAGGTTCCTGCCCAGGATGGTGCGAATGCGGAACTCGTGCCGTCCTGCGTCGAGCGCCGGGTCCGTGAGCATGGAGATACGCGTGAACTTGAGCTTGTCCAGCGTGGAAACCGAGGGATCGTTCCGCCGGCCGCCGCGCATGTAGGGGATGCCGCCCTTGTTCTTGAAGTGATAGAACTTGTGCTGGAAGTTGTACTCCGGGAAGATCGCGTCGGTCGGGCAGACCAGCGAGCAGGTCGTGCAACCGATGCAGTAGCGTTCGATCTCCGTGGACTGCTTGACCACGTGGGAAAGCTTCCTGCTGACCTTGGGTTCGGGATTGGCTCCCTCGGAAGTCACGATACGCTGGGAGCGCACCGCGGGCTCGATGGCCTTCACCGGACAGACGGCCGTGCAGCGGCCGCAGCGGGTGCAGCGGTCCTCGCGCCAGCGGACGATATAGGGAAATTCCTTCAGCGTGAGCTGATGGTTCTGGTCTAGACGTGAAGCTGATTCCATACCTTGACCTCCCGCGCCTGGGGCGCGATGATCACCATGTCGTACTTCATGGGGAAGATGTCCGTGGATTTGTCGCGGTCCGGGACCGCCGAGTCGAGGCCGCAGACCTCGGACATGAGACCGAACTTTTTGCCCGCCCTGCCGCCGACCACGCCGGGCCGGAGCTTCTTCGCGTCCTGCACCATGAAGACCGAGCCGTCGGGCGTGAACCCGATCACGCAGTTGGGGCCGTCGATGCAGAGTGGCCGGAGCGACCGTTTGAGGAGCTTCATGGCCGCGCCGTCGGAGCGTTTCGCCAGTTCGGCGTCCTTGAGCGGCGTGATCACGTCCTTGTAGTAGTGAAGCGGGTAGCCGAGCTGCCGGTTCGTGTAATGCAAAATGTGGGTGAAGACCTCGGAATCCGAGTTGTAGCCCATGTACCCCGGGTTGCCCCGGCCCATGAGGAACTCGCGGATCGGCACGAAGGCCGTGTTCTCGCCGTTCGTCATGGTACCGTACCCCTGGATGAAGAAGGGATGGCAGGCGTAGAGGTAGATGGCGTAGTTCGTGTTCTGCCGGCCCTGAGCCAGCACGATCTTCGCGCTGATGTCCGACTTGTCGAGGCCGAAGAACTCGCCCACGGCAAGCGGGTCACCCACTTCCTTCAGGGTCAGCACGTCGGGATAGAAGGAGAAGGCGAAGATGGACTGGTCGGGCTCGCCCATGGCGCGGATGGCGAGCCGGGTCTGCATCAGCAGGTCTTCCTTCGTCCGCGTATCGGCGTCCTTGTAGGATTCGGGATAATCGTAGACCTTCGCGACGTAGTGTTCCCGGCGATCGATGCCGGCGACGGGCTTGATGGAAGGCGCCCAGGTCATCTTTTCCTTGAATCCCTGGGCCTTCATGAAGTCATTCAGGGCGTCGAGTCCCCTGTTCGAGCAGATCGCCGACAGGATGGGATACTGCTTCAGGTCCTTGAAGGGGCCGCCCAGGTCCTTGAGCATGAGCCCCAGACCGGACCCGTCATGGCCTTCCTTCATGGTCTCGAGCGACAGGATGTTCTCCATGGGAGAAATGTAATCGCTCGACGTGATCGCGCTCAAACGGCACATAATATTGCTCCTCTGCACAATCGGGATCCGCTGCCATCCGGATCCCCGATGGAATCGCACACCGCGGCACATCCTGCGGGTTGCTGTCCGGGGCCGCAGGGTCTCAGGTCAATTATAGAACACTTGCCGGCCGCTGATCACCGGTCATTCCTGTCGATCCCCGGGAATGTGGTGCTTGTCTCGTGACGGGAGGAAAAACCCTGTTACAGGCGGACAAACGACCCTTGTTCTGTTCCCTGGCGGCAAAAAAAGCCCCTCGCCGAGGGGCTTTATACACGGCAATCGATTGCCGACCAGCAAAGCCAAAATACACCTGCCTGCAATATGGTGTCAAGCGGAAAGTACCGGGAATGGCGGTGTATTTCCAGGTTTATTGCGGAGAACGGCTTCGGAACGGGTGATGCAGGCGACGGGAGGTTTCACGACACCGCTTTTGCCGGAGACTGGACGGCGGAGAACGGCACCAGGCGGGAATATTCAACGAGCGTCGACATGGCCGTATTTTCCGTCTCGATGCCGTGCTCCTCCAGCACGGCGACGGGATTCAGGCCGCCGATGACCACGATGCCGGCCTTGTCGATGCCCACGGGGACCCCGAGGAGCGGCGTGTTCGGCTTGCCGATGACCAGGATGCCCCGGATGCCGCGCTCCTTCAGATGGCCGGCCAGCCGCTGGGCCTGGTCCAGGCAGACAACGGGGATCTCGCGGAAGCTTGCGAGGATCCTGCCACAGCCGCTCCTGACCGCGCCCTCGGCGTCGGTCATGCCGCTCTTGATGAATATCTCCAGCGGATCGAGCGATGACCCGTCGTAGCTGATGAGGGAAAGGAAGCGCTTCGCTTCTCCCCCATCGATCTCCACCACCCCGCCGTACCGGGAGGTGATCGGGACCCCGGCTTTCAGGAAGATCCCATTGATCGTGACGCTGCAGACCGTGCCCAGCGCCGCCATGCCCTGCGGGACCTCCACGGCGCCGATGCGTTCGCGGCCTCCCGCCATGACGACCCGGTCGCTCATCACATACGGAGATGCGAAGACCGGCTTCAACAGCACGAGCGCCCTCCGGAGGCTCCTCTGCGGGAACAGCGAGATGTTCAGGATCACCTGGCCTTCCATGCGCTCCGTGTCCAGGCGCGTCAGGTAGGACAGCGTTTCGATCTTGCTGATCACGAAGCCGACCTTGTCGGAGACCAGCGCCCGCTTGAGCTCGTCCCTCCCAGCAGCGGTGATCCGGCGCCCTTCCTTGCCGAAAACCTCGGTGTAATTCTGCCGGTCCAGCATCTTGAGATAGTACCGCACGGTCCTCTCGGTGAGGTCGATGCCGTGCATTTTCAGGAGGCGCGACAGCTCTCGGGAACCAACAATATCGGTGCGGCGGTCCAGGATCGACAGCACGGCATGCATGGTCTTGTTCATGGATTCGGGCTCCGGAAAATGTCCCGTCCCGCCGGATCTGCCGGCGGAACGGGAGATGGCGTTTCTCTCGCGGCCTTCTAGCGGCACGCTCCGTTGCAGAGAATGCGCTCCGCTTCTTTCATGTCCGATTCCATCACATAGGGGATGCCGGTCACCTCGGCTGCGTCCCGGGTCAGGGACACCAGGTCGTGGCGGTCCAGATAGGGCAGTGCGAACTTGCGCGCGCCCGCCATAAGCTGCTGGAGGCCGAGTTTCAGTCGGTCCGTGAACGTGTACATGGCGATGGCGCCCCAGGGGATGCGCTCGAAGTCCTTGCCGTACTTCGCCTTGAGCGTCTCGGTGGTGATGAAGATGCGCTCCGGCGCATCGCCGTACTTCTTGATGTCTGCGGGCAGCTTGTCCTCGTCCGCCCATTTCTTGATGTTCTTCCCCACAAAGGCCGGGATCATGAGCGCCCGTCCCATGCAGACCGCCTTGAAATAGGGCGCGCCCAGGGCGAGGGCCTTGAAAATGTGGTCCTCCAGCGAGAACCCGCCGGCGATGGCCAGATCGGGCACATACTTGCCCTTTGCCTTCAGGATGGACGCGAACTTGTAGGCCAGGGACTGGAGATAGATCGTCGGGATGCCCCATTCATTCATCATGCGCCAGGGGCTCATGCCCGTGCCGCCGCCGGCTCCGTCGATGGTCAGCAGGTCGATCTCCGCATCGGAACAGTAGCGGAGGGCCCGCGCCAGGTCCGAGACGCGGTAGGCGCCTGTTTTGAGTGACACGAACTTGGCGCCTGCCGAGCGGTAGCGCCGCACCGCCTTCTCGAAACTCTCGAACTCCACCATGCCGAGCCGGGAGTGGCGCTCGAACTCCCGGAACTCCTCCTGTGCGAAGGCCTTTCGCACCGCGGCATCCGAGGGATCGGGCACCACGATGTACCCGCGGTTCTTCAGTTCCTCGGCTCGCTCCAGGCTCTTCAGCTTCACCTCGCCGCCGATGTTCTTCGCTCCCTGTCCCCACTTGAGCTCGATGCAGTTCACTCCGAGCTTTTCGATGGCGTACTCGGCTGAGCGGAGCCGCGTGTCCTCCACGTTCTGCTGCAGGATGATCTCGCCGGCGCCGTTGTGCCATTCCTTGAAGCATTTCACCCGCCGCTCGAGTTCGGGGGAACGGACCACATAGCCGTCATGGATCTCCGCCTTCGGGTCCATCCCGACCACGTTCTCGCCGATGACCACCATGATGCCCGAGATGGCCGCGCCGACCGCCAGCCCTTCCCAGTTCTCCTTGGCAATGTCCGTGGAGCCGAGCGCGCCGGTGAACACGGGAAGCGACATCTTCACCCGGTGGCGGAGACCCACCGTCGTCTCGGTGGAAACGACGGGAAAGACCGCCTTGTCCGGGTCCGCTTCGATCCCCGTAGCACCGACGCAGGTGCCCTGGATGTTCAGATGCCCGTAATCGACGGGATACTGTTTCGTCGCGCCGGCAGTAACCTTGCCGAAGGGCAGCGGGTACAGGACCTCCCGGCCGCGATAGGACGATTTGCCCGCCTCGCAGGGACCGTGGCACCCGTCAAGGCAGACCGAGCATAAGCCCGACTGCGGAGCGATGTCCTGCACCCTGTTCTTTGTTCCCGTTGCCGAACTTGCATTCGCCCGTCCTGGTCCCATAGTTGTAAACCTCCTGAATATATCAGTAAGAGTCAACCCCTTTGAGCAGAGCCAGAATCTCACCATAGAGGACACAGAGGTGCAGAGGATTCCCGAAAACGAATTCCTATTGCCCGTTTCCTTCCTCCGTCACCTCCGTGTCTCTGTGGTAAAATCGTCGTTGCGTTTTCGTTTACGAATTCAGGATCTTCATTGCCTCATCCCGATAGGAATCCATGAGGTAGGGGATCCCCGTGACCTTGGCGCACTCCTCGGTGAGCGACATCAGCTCGTTCCGCGTGATGGCCTCCGCATTAAAGCACCGCGCTCCCGCCATGAGCTGCTGCAGGCCGACTTTGATCTTGTTCGAGTAGCTGTAGATGCCGATGGCTCCGAGCGGGATATTCTTGATCTCGCCGGCGCCGACCAGCTTCTTCACATCCTCGTAATTCACGAAGATCTCCTCGACGGTGGAGCCGAACTCGCTCACCGTTTTCGGAAGGTCGTTGTCCGCCATCCACTGGGCGATGTTCTTGCCGACCATGCCGGGGATCATGAGCGCCCGGCCCATGCAAACGGCCTTGACGAAGGGCGCGCCCATGGCCAAGGCCTTGAACACCCCGTCCTCGCTGCTGAACCCGCCGGCAAAGGCGATATCCGGAACGCGCTCGCCCTTGGCGGCGAGCTTCGAGCAGAACTCGTGGGCGGCGGCATGGAGATAGAGCGACGGCATGCCCCACTCCTCCATCATGCGCCAGGGGCTCATGCCGGTCCCGCCGGGCGCGCCGTCGATCGTAAGCAGGTCGATCTTGGCCCGGGAGCTCCACTTGATGGCCATGGCAAGCTCGCGGAGGCCGTAGGCGCCGGTCTTGAGCGTGATCCGCTTGAATCCGAGCCTGCGAAGCCGTTCCACTTCGGCGTAGAACTCCTGCTCGCCGATGAAGCCCAGCCGACTGTGGCGCTCGAACTCCTTGATCGCCGTTTCCTTGAATGCGGCCTGCACGACCGGATCGGAGGGGTCCGGAGTGACGATGTAACCGCGCCGCTGCAGTTCCAGGGCGCGCTCCAACGAGTTCACCTTGATCTCGCCGCCGATGCACTTGGCGCCCTGCCCCCACTTCAGTTCGATGGTATCGAGCTTGTGCTTGTCGATGATGTACTCCGCCACGCCCAGACGCGTGTCTTCCACATTCATCTGGACAAGGATCTCGCCGAACCCCTGATGGTACTTCTTGTAGAGGGCGATCCGGCGGTCCATGTCCGGCGCCTTTTTGACGAGTTTGTTGCCGCCGAGCTCAAGCCCGGGATCGATGCCGCAGACGTTCTCGCCGCAGACGATCGTGACGCCCGAGATGGCGGCGCCGATGGCGAAATGCTCCCAGTTCTTGCGCGCGATCTCCGTGGACCCGAGGGCGCCGGTAAAGATCGGCACCCGCATCTTAACTTTCTTGTCCCAGCCGTAGCTCGTCTCGGTGTTCACGTTGGGGAACCGCGCGGTATCCGGGTCGCCTTTCTGGCCCGCCGGAAGGCCTTTCGCGCCGAGGGCGTAACCGTGAATATTGAGATGGGAATAATCGATGGGGTAGTTCTTGTCGCCGCCTGCGGTAATGCTGCCGAAGGGTCCGGGATAGAGCAGCTCCCGCCCGCGGAAGGTCGCTTTGAAAACCTCGCAATTCCCCCGGCACCCGTCGACGCAGCGGGTGCAGAGTCCGCTCATGGGCGATACATTGCGTGAACGATTCGCTGTTCTGGTTGCATCATTCGAATTCGGCTGTGACAGGTTCATGGAATCTCCTTTGACTGAAGTATTTTCGACGTCCCTGTATACGCTGCCTGCATTGATTCGCTCCTTGAGACAACCCGCATTAGCATTACTTAATTCCAAACGAGTTTAATTAAGCGTTACTTGACCTAAAAAGCAAAAAAAATCCCCTCTCCTTCTAATACATCAGGAAACGGGACAACCTCTACCACCTCTACCAAAGGACAAGTAATTCAGCCTCACCACCTCCTTCATTCTTCCAGCGAGAGGGGAAGGATTCCTTCAGGCGAATAACATCGCCTGCTCTGATGCGCTCCACGCCCCCCCCCATGGTCACCGAAAGCTCGCCTCGCACAACGTAGATAAGTTCCTCTTCCTTGTGATACATAAAGTGCCTGCTCAGTTCCGCGCCCGGCGGCAGCACAGCGATCCGCGCCGAACAGGTTTTCCCCGACGCTATTTCGTAGATGCGTGCCGCCTCTTCGCGCGCCGCAGGGCGAGCGAATATTTTCTCTCTCCGCAGAAGCCACGCCGCATCGGGCCGTTCCTCACCGGCCACGTCGAGGAACTGGCCGGGATTGATGCCCAGCGCCCTGCAGATCTGCAGGAACGTGGGCAGCGAGGGGCTGGCCTGGTTGCTTTCGAGCTGTGAAAGAAAGCTCGGCGTCACATTCACCTGATCGGCAAGCTCCTTCTGGCTCATCCCGGTACGGACGCGTTCTTCCTTCAGTTTGCGGCCGATATCCGAGGCGGTCTCTTTCTTCTGCGGAGTAACGGTTGCAACGTCATCGCGAACCTCGTAGGAATGAGGTTTGAATGCATCGCGGTTCTGCCGCCCCTCCAGCTTGAGCGCTTTGAGGTAGAGCGCGTTCTTCCGCTTGTACAGATCGAGGACGACCTGGGTGATATGCCGAAGGTTCGCCTTGAACTTCGGGCTGTGCGCGTCCTTTTCGAGAAGCCAGTAAGCAACGGTGCCGAGATCGTAGAGACGCGGGCACATGTAGGTGAAGAAGCGGTGCGTCTCGTTCTCATCGCCCCAGAGGTCCTGCATGCCCGTCAGGCTGTCGAACACGTACCGCGCTCCGGGCGGGAGACGGTCCTCGATGGCGTTGAGCGTCGCCGTGAACCGTTC
>JAKAHZ010000135.1 GCA_021814615.1 Nitrospirota bacterium
ACCTCACCTTTCGGCCGATGTGCTCCTCTATTGGGCCCGACGCCGTTGTTGCCCTCCTTCCGCACGATTCGGTTCCTCGTCCTCTTTATGCATTCCTTATATGTCCAGCCGTATTTTTAACGACAATTTAATTCCCATCCTTTTATGATGGAAAATTCAAAGCAGACCAGCAGAAAATATGCGAAAATGAAAGAAGAGAGCCGCTCAGGTCAACAAGGTGGGAGTCAACAGCGTATGGACGAACGAAGACCGGATCCCGATCAACTGCTGCTGCGGGCCCGGAAGGAAGAAGAGCGAAAGCGCGAAGGGCAGCTCAAGATCTTCTTTGGGGCCGCCCCCGGCGTGGGAAAGACCTACGCCATGCTCGAGGCTGCGCGCCAGAAATGGTCCGAGGGTGCCGACGTCGTCATCGGTATCGTCGAGACCCACGGCCGCAAGGAGACCGCTGCTCTCCTGGAAGGCCTGCCGGTGATCCCCCGCCTCCCCCGGGAATATCGTGGAACGACTCTCGAGGAATTCGATCTTGACGCCGCACTCTCCCGCAAACCCGCCGTTCTCATCGTGGATGAACTCGCCCACACCAACGCTCCCGGCTCCCGTCACAAAAAGCGCTGGCAGGACATCTACGAACTGCTCGGCGCCGGCATCTCGGTCTATACGACGATGAACGTGCAGCACCTCGAAAGCCTGAACGACGTGGTCTCGCAGATCACCGGCATCAACGTTCGCGAGACCGTACCCGACCTCCTTCTTGAACGGGCCGATGAGATCGAACTGGTCGATCTGCCGCCGGACGACCTGATCCAGCGGCTGCGAGAAGGCAAGGTGTACATGCCGGACCAGGCGGCTGCAGCCATCGAGAACTTCTTCCGCAAGGGCAACCTCATCGCGCTCCGGGAACTCTCGCTTCGCCGCACCGCCGACCGGGTCGACGAGCAGATGCAGGTCTACCGGCAGGACAAGGGGATCAAGGCTATCTGGCCCGCGGGGGAGCGGATTCTGGTCTGCGTGGGGCATAATCCCCGTTCGATACGTCTGATCCATGCAGCGCGGAGGCTCGCGGCGGGACTTCGGGCCGAGTGGATCGCCGTCCACGTCGAGTCCCCGTCCCGGGTACGGGCCTCGGAGAGCGACATGAAACAGATGGCCGATCACATGCGACTGGCCGAGAGCCTCGGCGCCGAGACGGTCACGCTCTCCGCCCAGCGGATGAGCGAAGAGGTCCTCGGCTATGCGAGGAGCAGGAACGTGGGCAAGATCATCATCGGCAAGCCCACGCATCCCCGGTGGAAGGACAAGCTGTTCGGATCGCCGCTCGACGAGATCGTGCGGGGCAGCGGCGACATCGATGTGTACGTCATCAGCGGCGATGCGACCGAGTCCCACATACACCCCGAACGGAGAAAGCGGCCACGCAGCTGGAAGAGGAGCGAATGGGCCTGGAGTGCGGCCGCCGTGGCGGCTTGCACGGTCGTTTCCCGGCTCCTCTTTCCCGACTTCGAGAGGCTCGACATCGCCATGGTGTACCTGCTCGGCGTCGTCTTCATTGCCAGCCGCACGAGCAAGTGGCCGTCGCTCTTCACGGCGCTCCTCAGCGTTGCCGCCTTCGACTATTTCTTCGTCACTCCCTATTACACCTTCGCGGTCAGCGACGTCCGGTACATCATCACCTTTGCCGTCATGTTCATCGTTTCCCTTGTCATCAGCAGGCTCACGCTCCGGGTCCGTCAACAGGCGGAAGCGGCACGGCTCCGGGAGCGCAGGACAGCGGCCCTGTACAACCTGAACCGCGACCTGGTCCGCGAGCGCGGGGCGACGAGGCTTTCCGAGATCGCAATGAAACACATCGGAGAAGTGTTCGACAGCAAGGTTTCGATCCTTCTTCCCGACGACCAGAACCGCCTTGCGGCCAGCGCGGGCGGGGCCGTTGCGTTCACGCCCGGGCAGCAGGAGATGAGCGTCGCGCAGTGGGTGTACGAACACCGCCAGCCGGCAGGCCTCGGTTCCGATACGCTGCCTGGCGCCAAGGCGCTGTATCTGCCTCTGATCGCTTCCGCCGGCGCCATCGGCGTCATCGGCATCCAGCCGACCGCTGTGCCTGACGGCTTCGAGCCGGAGCAGTTCCATTATCTCGAGGTTTTTGCGAACCAGACGGCCATAGCCATCGAGCGTTCGTTTCTGGGCGAAGCGGCCCAGCGGGCGCTGCTCAAGGCGGAGACGGAAAGCCTTCGGAACACCCTCCTCAGTTCCATCTCCCACGACCTCCGGACGCCGCTCTCGGCGATCACCGGAGCGGCGTCGACGCTTCTGCAGCGGGACGTCCTGCTCGACACCGACAGCCGCCTCGACCTGGTCACGACCATCCAGGAAGAGGCCGAGCACCTGAACAGGATCATCAAGAACGTCCTCGACATGACCCGGCTCGAATCGGGTGCGATCCAGGTGAACAAGGAATGGCAGTCCCTCGAAGAGATCGTGGGTGTGGTCCTGAACCGGCTGGGCGACCGCCTGAAGGACCACCCGGTGACCGTGAAGCTTCCCGGGAACCTGCCGCTGATCCCCTTTGACGGCCTGCTGCTGGAGCAGGTCCTCATGAACCTCTTCGATAATGCGATCAAGTACACGCCTGCAGGAACAGCCCTGGAACTTTCGGCATCGGAAGAGTTCTATACCGTCACCGTGGAGCTGGCGGACCGCGGGCCCGGGATCCCGCCGGGTGAAGAGGAGCACATCTTCGACAAATTCGTGCGCGGCCGGGGGGTGGCAGCGGGTGTCGGGCTCGGGCTTGCCATCTGCCGCACGATCGTCAATGCCCACGGCGGAAAGATCTGGGCGGAGAACCGTGAGGGTGGTGGCGCCGTGTTCCGGTTCACCCTGTCCTCTGCCGGTCTGCCCCCGCCGCCGAAAAGGGAAGAAGAACGGTAAGCCAGTAAGGAGTCAGAGATGAGACGTACGGTGACAATGCAAACGATGTTTCTCTCCCCTCCGTGCGTTTCACTTCTCACGGATTTGTACGATGGCTGACGCCAAGGAACTCATACTGCTTATCGAGGACGAGCCGCAGATGCGACGGTTTCTGCGGATCACGCTCCAGGCGCAGGGCTATCGGCTGGTGGAGTCGGAGACGGGGAACGACGGCCTCATCCAGGCTGCCTCGCGCAATCCCGATGTGGTGCTGCTCGATCTCGGCCTGCCCGATATGGACGGCCTCGAAGTGACCGGCCGTCTGCGCGAGTGGGCGAGCACGCCCATCATCGTCATCTCCGCACGTGAGCAGGAGCGGGACAAGGTGAAGGCGCTCGACGCGGGAGCGGACGACTACCTGACCAAGCCCTTCAGCGCCGGTGAGCTCCTGGCGCGGATCCGCGTGGCCCTGCGTCACGCTGCCCGCCAGCGCATGGGGCGGCAGGAGCCGGTCTTCACCCTCGGCAACCTGCGGGTGGACCTTGCGCAGCGGCAGGTGTTCCTTGACGACAAGGAGGTGCACCTGACGCCCATCGAGTACAAACTGCTCTCCGTGCTCATCCGTCATGCAGGCAAGGTCATCACGCATCGCCAGCTCCTGCTCGAGGTCTGGGGGCCGGCCCATGTCAGCGAAGTACAGTACCTGCGAGTGTACATGACGCAGCTGCGGCACAAGCTGGAAGCCGACCCTGCGCGGCCGCGCTTCCTGATGAACGAACCGGGGATCGGGTACCGGCTGAAATATGATCCCGAAATGTGAGCACCGGACAGGCCGGTCCTGACTGTCTACATTAGCATCATGTGCTGAAAAAAGAGTCGTCCCCTATCCTGCCGGATGGGATGCGCAGGACCGCGTGTAAAGGAAATCAAAGGGTTGGGAGACCGAGGCAGCCGCGCCTCCGCGGCACGGGCCTTGCTTTGTATCTAAAGCTGGTCAACTGACAGGGAGTCTTTTCGTATGGAACAGGAACAAAAGCCATCGCCGGCAAAACGGATCAAGACGCTGGTCTTCGGCGGCAAACACGATATCGAGGACCATTCGATATTCCACAAGCTCTCGCTGATCGCCTTCTTTGCCTGGGTGGGCCTGGGAGCGGACGGTCTGTCGTCGTCCTGCTACGGTCCGGAAGAGACCTTCCTCGCCCTCGGCAGCCATCTGCACCTGAGCGTCTTCGTGGCCATCATGTCCGGGCTCACGGTCCTGATCATCGCGGCAAGCTATTCTCAGATCATCGAGCTCTTCCCGACGGGCGGCGGCGGGTACCTCGTGGCGAGCAAGCTCCTCTCGCCGACCGCAGGAATGATTTCCGGATCGGCGCTGCTCATCGATTATGTGCTTACGATCACGATCTCCGTGGCGAGCGGCGCCGACGCATTGTTCAGCTTCCTCCCGCCGGCGTGGCTGCCCTACAAGCTCGCGTTCGCGCTCGTCGGGGTCCTGCTGCTCACGGTCATGAATATGCGGGGGGTCAAGGAATCCGTTCTTCCCCTTGTCCCGATCTTCCTTGTCTTCGTCCTGACCCACGCCTTCATCATCGGCTACGCCCTGATCTCGCACGCCGGGCAGTTCGGGGAACTGGTGAGCACAACGCGGGCGGAGGTAGCTCGGTCGCAGGCGGAGCTTGGTCTCGGCGGAATGATCTTCCTGCTGCTCCGGGCCTACAGCATGGGCGCGGGAACCTACACCGGGATCGAGGCCGTGAGCAACGGTCTGCCCATCCTGCGGGAGCCGAAGGTGAAGACCGGGAAGAGAACCATGCGCTACATGGCTGTCTCCCTCGCTATTGTGGTCATGGGTCTGATGATCGCATACCTGCTGTATGGGGCGAGGCCGCAGGACGGCAAGACCCTGAACGCCGTGCTCTTCGAGACCCTGACGAGGGACTGGGGCAAGGGCGGAACGGCGTTCGTGCTCGTAACGCTCGTGTCCGAAGCGGCGCTCCTGTTCATCGCGGCCCAGGCGGGCTTCCTGGACGGGCCGCGGGTGCTCTCGAACATGGCGCTTGACCGGTGGTTCCCGACCAAGTTCTCGATGCTCTCGGACCGCCTTGTCACGCAGAAGGGGATCCTGATGATGGGCGGCGCAGCCCTCGTTACGATGGTCCTCACGGGCGGGTCCGTGAAATACCTCGTGGTCCTCTACAGTATCAACGTGTTCATAACGTTTTTCCTCTCCCAGCTCGGGATGGTGCGGCACTGGTGGCAGGTCCGGGGAAAAGAGCAGCACTGGGAGAAGAAGCTCTTCATCAACGGCGTGGGCATGACGCTGACCCTCTTCATTCTGATGACCGTCATCGTGCTGAAGTTCCACGAAGGCGGCTGGATCACGCTGCTGCTCACCGGCGGGCTGGTCGGCATGGCACTGCTCACCCGGAGGCATTACCGGAACACCTTCGCGATGCTGAGCAGGCTTGACGAGTTGGTGGCCGTGGCCGAGAGCTCGTGCCCCATCGACCCCGAGGCAACGCGGGCGGAGCAGGAACGAAAGGTGAAATACGACCCCCAGGACAAGACCGCGGTCGTGCTCGTGAACGGCTTCAATGGCCTGGGGCTGCACACGCTCTTCAGCGTCATCCGGCTCTTCGGGGGCACGTTCAAGAACTTCGTGTTCATCCAGGTCGGCATCGTTGACGCCGGGAACTTCAAGGGCGCCCAGGAGCTGGAGAACATGAAGAAGCAGGTCAAGGGCGAACTGGACCGTTATGTGCACTACATGCGGTGCCACGGGTACTACGCGTCCGGCTACGCGTCCTTCGGCACCGACGTGGTCGATGAGGTGGAGCGCATCATGCCGGAGATCCAGGAGCGGTTTCCGAACGCCATCCTTTTCGGCGGCCAGCTGGTCTTCCCGAAGACGACGATCCTGTCCAACGTCTTCCATAACTACACGATCTTTGCCGTGCAGCGGCGCTTTTACAGCAAAGGGGTTCCGCTCGTGGTACTGCCTATTCGCGTCTAACGTGCTGAAAACGCCCTTTTTTGCATTGACCCTTATTATCCTTTGGGTTTACATTACCGCACGATGCTGCGGTTAAAACTCCCCGCGAAATTCCTTCTCCTGGTCATCGGCATCCTGGCGGTTTTTCTCGGCATTTTCTCCGCGATCATTGCCCAGCGCGAGACGAAACTGCTGGCCCGGAAAAATGCCGAACAGGAGCACATGCTTGCCCAGTCGCTCGTGGCGGACCTGCGCGACAATATGCTGGCAGGCCGCCCTCGGAGCACGCTGAGCCTGATCGAGAGCCTGCGCGGTACGCACGGCCTGGTGCGGCTCGATGTGTTCCGCAGCGACGGCACACCAGCCTTCGGGTCGCGGAGCGAGCGGATCGATCTGCCCCAGCTCCGCGAGGCCTTCCGCACCGGCCGCGTGGTTGATTTCAACGAGGACGGCGGGACTCCGCTCCATACCAATATCTTTCCTCTGAGAAACGACGCCGAATGCCGCACCTGTCACCGGGCCAGCGGCGACATCCTGGGCGTGATCCTGATCTCCCATTCCCTGGAAGAGATGCAGTCGGAAGTGCGGAAAAACCAGCGCCAGGTCGTCATTCTCTTCTCCCTCATGGTCCTCGTGATCGGCACGGCGTTGTACACAGCCGTGCACCTGATCATACACCGTCCGCTCCAGGCTTTGAGCGAAGGCGCGCGGGTGGTGGGCCGGGGAGAGCTCTCCCACCGGATCACCATAGAGAGCCGCGACGAGCTGCGGGACCTCGCCGACGCATTCAACGATATGGCGGGCCGGCTGAAAGAGAGCTACGCGGGACTGGAGAATATGGTCCGGATCCGGACGGCGGAGCTGAATGAGAGCGTCCGGCTCATGCGGGGCATCCTGGCCAGCATGTCGAGCGGGGTGGTGCTCCTGGCCGGCGACGGCACCGTAAAAATGATCAACCGGCAGGGAGCGTGGATCCTGGGCCAGGGGCATGAAGATCTGGTGGGCAAGAAGCTTACGGACGCGGCGCCGGAGACCGCAGCGTTCCAGAATGCGCGCGTCGGCACGTACGAGGAGATCACGATTTCCGGGCCCGAAGGAATGACCATTCCCGTCGGCTTCACCAGCTCGCATTACGCGGGGGGCGAAGGGGAACAGGAAGGATTGATTGTCGTGTTCCAGGACCTGACGGAATTGAAGGCGCTTCAGGCGGAACTGCTGAACAAGGAACGGTTCGCTGCCATGGGCCGCGTGGTAGCCGGCGTGGCGCACGAGATCCGGAACCCCCTCTTCGGCATCAGCGCCATCGGCCAGATCTTCGAACGGGACCTGAAGGAGCCCGACCAGCAGGAACTGTCGCGAGCGCTCATTGCGGAGACGAAGCGGCTGAACCAGCTGGTCGAGGAGCTGTTGATCTACGGACGGCCGATGAAGCTCAAGCTCGAGGAGGCGGACCTGCGGCTGCTCTGGGAAGATGTGCTCGACCTGCACCGGGAGGAACTGAAGCGGAAGAACATATCGGTCCGGGGGGATTATGCCGTTCGCCATCCCGTTACGCTCTTCGATCCCTACCAGATCAAGCAGGTCTTCCTGAACCTGCTCAGGAACGCCATGGAAGCAACGCCGGAAGGCGGGACGATCACGATCACCATGCTGCTGGAGGACAACAGCATTCTGTTCCGCGTGGCGGACACGGGATCGGGGATCCCCCGCGCACACCTGGAGCATGTCTTCGATCTCTTCTTCACGACCAAGCCCAAGGGCACGGGCCTCGGTCTCGCCATCTGCAGGAAGATCCTGCAGGACCACGGCGGGGACATCACGATCTCGAGCGAGGAAGGCGCCGGCACCGCCGTCACCATCCGCCTGCCGCTCCATATCGGCTCCGGTTCGGCCGTGAGCGCGGTCTCGTAGGCCTGCAGGTCAGTTTTTCCTTGATTTTTTCCCCCAATCGTACAATAATGCCCCCTTTGAACGACCTTAATTCCACGTGAGGAGGGTTTTTTCATGCGTATCATCCTGTTGGGCGCGCCGGGCGCGGGCAAGGGCACGGTGGCGAAACTATTGACAAAGCTGGACGGCTCGGTCCAGATCTCGACCGGCGACATTCTGCGCGGCGCGGTGAAGGCCGGAACGCCGCTGGGCAAGGAAGCAAAGGGCTACATGGACAGCGGCGGACTGGTGCCGGATTCGCTGATCATGGGCATCATGGAGCAGCGGCTGCAGGAGAAGGATTGCGAAAAGGGCTTTCTGCTCGACGGTTTCCCGCGCACCATTCCCCAGGCCGACGAGCTCGAGAAGCTGCTCAAGAAG
>JAKAHZ010000136.1 GCA_021814615.1 Nitrospirota bacterium
GGGCCATGGCGCAGCACGTGGGCGACAATGCCGCAACCTTCAAAACCGAGTACGGCAACATCTCCGCAGCCAGCATCGGCGCGATCCAGCGCGGCCTGCTGACCTTGGGGGAGCAGGGCGGAGAAGTCTATTTCGGCGAGCCTGCTCTGGACCTCGCCGACCTCATGCAGACCGACGGCAGCGGCAGGGGCGTGGTGAACATCCTGGCTGCGGACAAGCTGATGCAGTCGCCCAAGCTTTACGCCACCTTCCTGCTCTGGATGCTGTCGGAGCTCTTCGAAACCCTTCCGGAGACCGGCGATCCCGACAAGCCGAAACTCGTCTTCTTCTTCGACGAGGCCCATCTCCTCTTCGACGACGCGCCCAAGGCGCTTGCAGACAAGATCGAGCAGGTGGTCCGGCTCATCCGTTCCAAGGGCGTGGGCGTGTACTTCGTCACCCAGAATCCCCTGGACCTTCCGGACCCCGTCCTGGGCCAGCTCGGGAACCGCGTGCAGCACGCGCTCCGCGCCTTTACGCCCCGGGACCAGAAAGCGGTCAAAGCCGCTGCGGAAACGTTCCGCTCCCGGCCCGGACTGGATGTTGCCGCGGCAATCACCGAGCTTGCCGTCGGCGAGGCGCTCGTCTCCTTCCTCGACGAGAAGGGAGCGCCCACGGCTGTGGAGCGGGCCAGGGTCTGCCCGCCGCGGAGCAGGCTCGCGCCGCTCTCCGCTGACGAACGTTCACAAATCATGAAGCAGTCCGTGCTTGCCGGCCATTACGAGAAGGCCGTGGACCGTGAATCAGCCTACGAGCAACTGAAGGCACGCCAGGCGGAACAGCAGGAACCCGATGCGGAAACGGCGCCAGGCCGCCGGGGCCGGGCCGCGGAGCCGCAGTCCGAGACCGGCAAGCTCCTGGGCGCCATGGCCAAGAGCGCCGCCCATGCCATCGGGAGCTCGATCGGCCGCCAGATCATCCGCGGCGTCCTGGGTTCGATCCTGGGCGGCAGCGGCAGACGTCGGTAACGCCGGTGCCCGGCAGAATTGGCGGGTGAATGCGCATAAGCCCCGATTTACACCGCAGACCGACAGCACGCACGGGAAAGCGGGCTGCTGCCGCTGTTCGTCGTCGCAACCATTGTCCGAACAAGATCGACGGTCGGATATCGTCTCCGTTTCTCCGTGACTCCGTGGTGAACAGAGACGTTCACTTTCTTCGCTCTTGACACCCCGCTACCGCTCGGCTATATTTCTCTTCATCTTTATTTCATTTCCCTGAAGGAGGATTTCTATGAAACGCATTGCAGTGGTCGTTGTCGCCCTGGTCCTGTTCGCATCTGCGGCTTTTGCCAAGACGTACCAGTTCACGGGCAAGGTCCTGGAGATCAAGGACAACGTGATCGTGGTGGAGAAGGGCAAGGAAAAATTCGAAATGACCAAAGACGCCAATACGAAGATCAAGGGCGACCTCAAGGTCGGCGCCAAGGTCACGGTGCAGTACGAGTCGCGGGCCGCTGAGATCGAAGTGAAAGGCAAGTAACTGTTTACCGGTCAACACGGGGCGGGTGGCCATGGGCTCCCCGCTCTTTCTTTTTTCAAGGAGGCGCACATGTTCTGGTCCCTGTCCATGCAGCTCATGCCGGGCGAATCGATCATCGAGGATTCCACGGAGCAGAAAACCGAAGGGATCAGGCCGACCTATTCCGTGTTCCTGACCACCAAACGCGTGGTTTTTCGGTTCGACGGCTTCGGCAGCTCCATGTCGCAGTTCTTTTCCTACGACGAGATCGTGGGGGCCGCGCCCGCCAAACGCCTGCTCATCACCTACCTCAACCTGCGCACGAGCACCAAGTCCTATTTCCTGCACATACCCACGCCGGATCACTGGAGCGAGAAGATCCTCAAAACGAGGGATCGCGTGCTGGGAAGCTCGGCAGCGCATGTGGAAAAACCGGCAGAACAGAAGAAACAGGGAGAGAAAGAAGAGCTTCTGGACATGCTGCGAAAGCTTCGCCAGAGCGGCGTGTTGACCGACGAGGAATTCCGGGAGAAAAGCAAGGCGCTGGACGCGATGAACCGCTAGGCCCCGGCGCTGGGCCGGGCTTATTTTACTTCCTCGATGGAGAGAACATTCTCGTACTGCGAGAAGAGCGGATTTCTCCACCCGTATTTCCTGATCCTGACCACTTTTCCCTTCAACCTGATGGCGTCGTTCTGGATCGTCCCGGAATTGAACTTGAAACGGTACCTGGCATCCTCGTTCACAAAGGGCCGGTACTCCGTGGCGATCATGAACCGTCCGTCCACTTTCGTGAGCTGCGCGTCGGTGATCCTGGTCATGACCGTATCGGGCCAGAAATAGCTGTACAGGATGAGCAGAATGATCGCCAGGAATCCGTAGAGATAGAGCTTCAGTTTCAGCCGTCCGAAAAAGGACTTGTCCGATTTATTCACTTCACGCCTCCGTCTTCCTCAAGCCGCTTGCGGGGCCCTTCGCCGGCCCGCTGTTGTAGATCAGCCCCCCTGCATCCACATAGGCCCTGAGCACGGAAGCTGCATCTGCGGCCAGGACGCCCTGCCTGACGGCGATGCCTCGTTTCCCGAGCGCGGCGACCCACTCCTGCGGCTTGTTCCCTTCGTCGAAGCCGATGGCCCGCGCATCTTCGTCGCGGGCTCCGCAAACCAGCCTGCTCACGCCCGACCAGGGAACAGCGCCCAGGCACATGGCGCAGGGCTCGGTCGTCGAGACGAGCGTATACTGCAGCTTTCCGCCGTCACTCAGATCGAACCTGCCTACAGTTTTCTGTGCAATGACCAGAGCCATGATCTCAGCATGGCAGGCAGAACAGTTCATCGCCGTGACGCGGTTCATACCCGGCGCGACCAGGTTCCCCTTCTCGTCGAATACCGCTGCGCCAAAGGGCCCTCCACCACCCCGGCGGACATTCTCAGCCGCCAGGGCGATGACAAATCGCATCTGCGCCTCATCGCCGGCATGATGCATGCCCTTTGTCCGGCAGAATTCCTCAGCCCAGACAGGGAGGCTGATCGTCACAGTCGGAAACATGGTTCACCACCCCGGTCTGCAGCATGGGAAACAGCTCTTAGTATATACAATTCCTGCGGAGATTTCCGAAAAATAGGCGATCAAAAAACGTCCGGGCAGGAAAATCCTGTCCGGACACCGATCTTCACGGCTGGTTCATTTCAGGCAGCCTTGGTGTGGAACGAGCGGATCATCTCCGGGGTGAACTGTCCGACCTCGATGACCCGCGCTTTGTTCACCAGGAATTTCGGCACGATCTTCCGGGCATCGGATTCATCCTTTGCGTCCACGATCGCGTAGCCGGTATGGTCCCCCTTCATGCAACCATAGAAAGTCTTCTTGAGCATATCCGGGCCAATGGCCAGCTGCCCGTCAAGCGCTTTCAGGCACTCCTCCGGTGTGTGGGGAGATTCGACGAGATAGGTCATGCAACACCTCCTTGCACTGAACGTTGGTACAGCAGCCATGCTGTATCAAGGAGTTTATTTCATCCCCTGTTTCAACGCTAACACCCCGTCCCGGATCGTGTCAAGAAGGGTCTTTCAGAATCCCTCCCGTCCTCCCCGGTACCTTGCACTTGCGTTCTGTCGCCCGTCCCACCGTCTCACCGTCGCCGCGTCTGATTTGCGCGGGGAGAAGGCCGGGGTGAGGGGTGCTCTTCGGATCCTTGACCGGGATATCCCTCCACCGCCCCCCTCTGATCTTCAATTCGCCCCACCAGCTTCACGAAGAGCGGCGGTATATCCGACGTGAAGATAAGCCGCCTTCCGCTGAAAGGATGCCGGAATGCGATCGACCGGGCATGGAGCGCCATGCGCGGCTCGCGGTCATCTTCTTCATACCCGTACCAGCTATCCCCTACGATCGGGTGGCCGCAGTCCGCCATGTGCACGCGGATCTGGTTCTTCCGGCCGGTCAACAGCGCAATCTCGAGCAACGAATAGCGCTTCGTCTCCCTGATTACCTTGTACGCTGTCCGGGCAAGCTTGCCGTGGGAACCGTCTTCGGTGGAGTACATCAGGAAGTCTTCGTCCTCTGCAAGATGCGATGTAATGACACCCGACTTCTTCTGCAAGGTTCCGTGAACAACGGCGAGATAGATCTTTTCATTTTGTTGCCAATCGTCCTTCAGGCGATGCATGGCCTCTTCGCTCTTCGCGAAGATCAGGAGACCGGACGTTTCCCGGTCGAGCCGATGAACGACGAAAAGACGCTTTCGCGCTCTTCCCACACCGTTGTTGATGTATTCGGTCAGATAGGAAAGGACCGTGTGCGCCTTCTCCCGCTCGGTCGCAACAGCAAGCAGTCCGACCGGCTTGTCCACGACGATGATGTCCTTGTCCTCGTACACGATCGGGAGGTCTTTGGCGGCGTACCGGATGCGATGAGAGCGTTTATGCAAGGTGTAACGGGTCATGTCGGGTTCTGTCTCGCACCATCCGACCTTCCGGCTAGAGCTTTATCGCATAATGTTCTTTGACGACAGGTGCAAATTTGATGATCTGCGTCGTGTAGGGCGGATAGAAATCGAAGAAAAAGCGCACCGTCACATCCCATTGAGCGCTGATCTGCATAGAGCGCGCATCGTCGTTGCGAAGAAGGCGGATATCCTGAGGCCTGAGCGGGATGCCGTCCTCCCTGGCCTTGCTCATGAGGTTATCAGTGATCGCCTCGTCTTTGATCATGTGAGCCAATGCGGCTTGTTCGGCCATTTTATCCTTGAGGTCGTCCTCGGCGAGGAACAGCGGCACCACCTTGATGCCGATGTGAAGGAGGGCGGACAAAAGCACGAAAATGAGCAATACACTGATTTTGACGCCACCGCGTTCAGCTGATATTTTCTTCATGCATCTTCCTTTTAATTACAAACTTGTCTTCTCACCTTATTATGATATATCATATTTTGATGAAGGGAAAGCTCTCGTTGTTCATTCCCCGTTTTAACAGCCAAAAACTCAACAGATATATCCCGGCAAGGGA
The DNA here is from genome assembly GCA_021814615.1 of Nitrospirota bacterium. Classification (GTDB taxonomy): domain Bacteria; phylum Nitrospirota; class UBA9217; order UBA9217; family UBA9217; genus JAKAHZ01. The sequence continues at coordinate 5,008 of JAKAHZ010000136.1, forward strand.
TCCTTCCCATACATTCGATGAAGTCTAACCTCACCGGTCAGGTTTTCAAGCAAAAAGCCTCTTGCCTGGTCTCCAGACAAGAGGCTTGACAATTCATTCGGTTAGGTTTTCGCCCTCACCTTGCCCGCCTGCTCATCGGGGCGAGGGCCTGAGATTACACATTTTCCACCATCTCCCACACACCGCAGGGGCAGATGCCTGCGCAGAAACCGCATCCGATGCACTTGGCTTCGTCCACCACGTACTCGTAGGACTTGTTCGGCAGGGTCTTCCGCGTGATGGCGCCGTAGTAGCACGACTCCACGCACATCCCGCAGTCGCGGCAGGAGCCGCAGGACATGCACCGGTCCGCTTCCTTCTTGGGCGAGAACTTGATCTCCTCGATCCGGCAGGCCTCGTAATACTGGGTCTTCACCTTTTCGTAGGGGATCATCACCCGCTCTTCCGGCGTATAGTCCGTGTTCATCAGCATCGAGTGGATCTTGTCCGCCGCCACCTTGCCCTGCCCGATCGCATGGGTCACCAGGCCCGGCTTGGTCGCGTCGCCGATGGCGAAGACCTTGAGGTCCGAGGTCTGGCCCAGGGTGTTCACCACAATGTAGCCGCGGTTCGTCTCGATCGCCGGCGGCAGGAAATCGAGGATCGGCTTCTCGCCGATGGAGACGATCACCGCGTCAGCGTCGATGCTGGTGCCGTCCTTGAAGATGAGCTTCTTCGCCGCGGTGTCGTACTTTTCCGTGAATTTCGGATAGAGCACCTTGGTGCCCTTGGACGCGGCAAGCTCCATTTCCTTGCCGAAGGCGGCCGGTTTCTGCACGTCGATGCAGGTGACGCTCGCGGCATCCAGCTCCCAGGCCGAGCAGGCGATGTCCATGCCCACGTTGCCCGCGCCGATCACCACCACGTTCTTGCCCTTCATGCTCTTCGGCTTGCCGAAGTTGATCTCCTTCAGGAAGTCGATGCCCGCGATCACGTGCTCCGACCCCGGGAAGGGGATCATGCGCGCCTCGTGGGCACCCACGGCGACCACGACCAGGTCGTGGTCCGCGTAGATCTTGTCGAACTTCTTCCGGTCCACCGGTGAGTTCACTTTCACGTTCACGCCGATCTCGGCGAACCGCGCAAGCTCCTTGTCCAGGATCTTCTTGGGCAGGCGCTCGCGGGGAATGCACATCTCGATCTTGCCGCCGATCTTCTTGCCCGCTTCATAGAGGTCCACGGAATGGCCCTTCAGGCCCAGCTGCCAGGCTGCGGACAGGCCGCCCGGGCCGCCGCCGATGATTGCCACGGACCGCCCCGTCGCCTTGGCCTTTTTCGGCGCCTTGAGGTTCAGCGCTGCGGAGCCGTATTCCTTGATGTTCAGCGGCTGATCGACGCGCCCGCGCGTGCAATCGGTCATGCAAAGGTTGGGGCAGACCGTGCCGCAGACCGTGGCCGGGAGCGGGCTGTACTGGAGCACCAGGGCCAGCGCCTCGGCGGTCCTCCCCTGCCGGAGCAGGGTCGCGCGCTTGTGCGAAGGAATGCGAGACGGGCAGGCATAGGCGCAGGGAGGCAGGTACCGGTCGTTCTTCCAGACCGGTTTGTTCCTGCGTTCTTCGCCGGTGGTAACGTAAGGCAGCACCGTGCGGCCGTGCTTGAGATAGGCGCCGAACATGCCGCCCTGTCCCACGCCCTTCTCCCAGACATTCAGCCGGAAGTCGGTCAGGCTCATCTTGAGCTTGCCCTTGGCCTTCGCTTTTTCCGCCGGCGTGAACGCGATGATCTTCTTCCAGGCGTTGATGTCCCTGGTCAGTTCGCCGTAGGAGGACTCGCGGTCGATGGCTTTCAGATAAGGCTTCATGTTCGTGGTGAGCCATTCCCAGTCCTTCTCGGAAAGCTCCACCACCTTCACGTCAGCTTTGGAATACTCTTCCCTGATGGGGCCTCGGAAATAGATCGCGCCTCCCACCATGCCTACGCAGGGACGGTAGCCCAGGATGTTCTCGGGGTCGCGGGGGTTCACGCCGCAGACCACGGCGATGCCGCCGGCCTTGAACTCGGCGAAGGAATCGCCCACGCTGCGGAAGTACCAGGATTCCAGGTCCGGGAAGCGCGGGTTCTTCTTGGTCATGGTGTCGCACCGCGCGCCGCCGCCGCCCTGGACATAGAGCTTGCCCTGGGCTGCCGCATTGTGCGCGCCGTTGGCAACGTCGCCCAGCACGGTGATGGTGGCGCCGCAGTTGATCCAGCCCGTGTCGTCGGACGACGAGCCCTTGATCACGATCTCGGTGCCTTCCATGCCCATGCTGCCCACGCGCTGGCCGGCGGTGCCCTCGATCGTCACCTTCACCTTCCCGTACTTGGGGAAGATGCGTCCGCCGATGCCGTGCTGGCCGTCGGCCTGGACCGTGATCTCCCGGCCGCCTTCCTTGACCGCCTTCTGGAGCTGGTCTTCCAGGTCCTTCGACGGGACCCGCTTTCCGTTCACTTTGCCTTGGATGATCATTGTTCCCTCAAGTTATTAAGAGATTGAGAAATTAAGTAATTGCAATGACTTCCCTTAATTACTCAATCACTGTTCTCTAGTTACTAACAAACATAGCTGATCGACAGCCGGTCCGCGATATCCTTTTCGCCCACGCCCAAGGCGTCGGACATGCCGATGGGAAGCTCCGTGCTCCGGCCCAGCGGGGCGAAGATCTTCTTGAGTTCCACGTCGGCGGCCTTGAACACCTCCACCACCCGCTCGGCCACCTTGTCGGGATCGAGCCTGCGGTAGAGCTTCGGGTCCTGGGTCGTGATGCCGCGCGGGCATTTGCCCAGATTGCAGACGTTGCAGCGGTTGTACTCGTCGCCGAAGCAGCCGGCAGCGGTCTGCATGACGTACTTGCCGATGTCCACGGCCGAGGCGCCGAGCATGATGAGCGCGGCCGCGTTGGCCGCGAGATTCCCCGCCTTGCCCACGCCGCCGGCGGCGATGAGCGGCAGTTCGTTCTGTTTGCCCTGCTTCACCAGATCCAGGTAGCAGTCGCGGATATTCGACGCGATGGGATGGCCCATCTTGTCCATGGACACGTTGTAGGCAGCGCCCGTGCCGCCGTCCTCGCCGTCAATGCAGAGCGCCGCGGCATAGGGGTTGCGCGCCAGGTT
>JAKAHZ010000137.1 GCA_021814615.1 Nitrospirota bacterium
TCATCGGCGGCGGGAACATCTTCCGCGGGCTCTCCGCAGCTGCCAAGGGCATGGAGCGCTCCAGCGCGGACTACATGGGCATGCTGGCCACGGCGCTGAACGCCCTGGCGCTCCAGAACATCCTGGAGAACAAGGACGTCCCGACGCGCGTGCAGTCGGCCATCGAGATGCGCGAACTGGCGGAGACCTACATCCGCCGCCGCGCCGTGCGCCACCTGGAAAAGGGCCGCATCGTCATTTTCGCCGCGGGCACGGGCAATCCCTTCTTCACTACCGACACCGCCGCCGCGCTCCGCGCCATGGAGGTCGGCGCCGACGTGATCATGAAGGCGACCAAGGTCGACGGCGTCTACAGCGCCGATCCGATCAAGGACCCCTCCGCCGTCAAGTTCGACAACCTCACCTACCTCGACGTGCTCCAGAAGAACCTCAAGGTCATGGATGCCACGGCCATTTCGCTCTGCATGGACAACAACATGCCCATCATCGTTTTCAACCTCAATGTCCCCGGCAATATCCGGAAGATCGTGGCCGGAGAGCCGCTGGGGACGCTCGTCACCGGGAGGTAGCGCATGGCCAACGAACTGGTCAAGAAATCCGACGATAAGATGAACAAGGCCCACGAAGTCCTGAAAAAGGAGTTCGCCGCCATCCGGACCGGCCGCGCCTCGCTCGGGATCCTCGACGGCATCCAGGTGGATTACTACGGCACGCCCACGCCGCTGAACCAGGTGGCGAACATGGCCGTGCCGGACGCCCGGACGATCACGATCCAGCCCTGGGAGGCCAAGATGCTCGGCGCCATCGAGAAGGCGCTCCTCGCCTCCGATGTGGGCATCACGCCGACGAACGACGGCAAGATCATCCGCCTCACCATGCCCCCGCTCACGGAAGAGCGGCGCCAGCAGATCGTCAAGCACGCCAAGAAACTCGCCGAGGACACGAAGGTCGCCTGCCGCAACATCCGCCACGACGCGAACAACGACATCAAGAAGAAGAACAAGGACAAGGACGCCCACATCTCCGAGGACGAGGTCAAGAAGATCCAGGACGAGATCCAGAAGCTCACGGACCTTCACATCAAGAAGATCGACGAGCTCCTCGCGCACAAGGAAAAAGAGATCCTGACCGTCTAGGCCGGGGTCGGGAGGAACCGACCATGCTGAGACACCCCTTTGCAAAAATCCTCTCGCTGTACCTGATCACAGCGCTCTTCCTGCTCTCCTTCCCCGCATCGGGATGGGCCATGCTCGTCCCCGCCGACCCCGCGGCAGCGCCCGCTGCCGAGCGCACAAGAATCCGGACCGTCCTGGAATCGGACATCGTCCGGCAGCGCCTGCAGGACTATGGCCTTTCCGCCGATGAAGCGATCATACGCATGAACACGCTCTCCGACGAACAGATCCACGAACTCGCCGGCCGGGTGGATTCGGTCCAGGCAGGAGGCGACATCCTGGGCGATGTCATTTTCCTGGCCATTGTCGTCCTTCTGGTGGTCCTGATCCTCGAACTTTCGGGCCATCGCGTCGTTGTCCGGCATTGATGCGCAGATACTGCCGCAAGAACGCGAAGGCGCAGAGGTTTCGTGTATTCGAGCTTGTGACGAAACTGGATCTCTGTGCTAAATTTGATTAGATTCCTATTGTTTGGTTTTCTTAATGGGAGGGTTTTTATGCGCACGGCATTCTACACAAAACCGCTTTCGCTCTATCTCATCCTGGCTCTTTTGGCTCTGACCTCCTTTGCCGGGCCTGCCGAGGCGATGATGCTGCCGGCAGACCATGCCGCAGCCCCGGCATCGCCTGAACGCGCTGCCGATCTTTCCCGCATCCAGAAAGGCCTCGAGTCAAAGGCCCTCGAACAGCGGCTCCAGGATTACGGGCTTACGTCCCAAGAGGCCATGGCGAAGATCTCGACCCTCTCCGACGAACAGGTACATCAGCTGGCCTCCCAAATGGATTCGGTTCAGGCGGGAGGCGACGGATTGATCGGCTTCATGTTCGGACTTGCGATCCTGGCGGGCATCGTCATTCTGATCATCTACCTGCTCGAAGGCAGGATCGTGATCCAGAAAGCGTGATGTTCTTTGGCGCGACATTCACCAAGGCCGTGGGCAAGCATGCTCACGGCCTTTTTTCCCTTCTGGCCGTTGCGCTGCTGTCATCCTGCGGGCCGGCAGTGTACACACCGGCTGCCGACATTGAAGCTCACGGCCACGTTATCGCAAACGTTCCCTTCATCCGCCAGCCGGAATCGCTCTGCGGACCTGCTGCCTTAGCCGGGGTCATGCAGTTCTGGGGCCGACCGGCCTCGGTCGAAGAGATCGCAAAGGCCGTTTATCTGCCGCAACTCAAGGGCACGCTGCCCATGGACATGGAGCGCTACGCAAAGGGCCAGGGATTCCGCGTTGCCACACCCGCCGGAACGCTCGATGCCATCCGTGCTGCGGTTAAAGACAATCGTCCGGTCATCTGTCTTATAGATCTCGGCTTTTCGATCGTCCAGCAGCCGCATTACGTGACCGTGATCGGCTTCGATGACTGGCAGGGCATCCTGATCATGCACGACGGCGTGACGCCGAACAGAACGATGACGTATGCGGCATTCGAGAAGACCTGGAAGCGGGCGGGGACGTGGATGATGGTGATGGAGCCGGAAACGGCAAAGGAAAAGGAGAACCTATCTCATAATTGAATTTGCCGTAGTAGTTCGTCATGCCCGCGGAAGCGGGCATCCAGGAAATATCAGAAAACCACTGGATTCCCGTTTACACGGGAATGACGGCTTGGCGTTGCACGACAACAGGATGATTTTGAGATGGGTTCTAGATATATCAAGAGAAACATAGACTCTCATGAGCGATTTCAGCTTCAAGAAAACGACGTACACGATCAACGGCAAGACCTATAACAGCCTCGACGAGGTGCCTCCGGAATTTCGCGAGTTGCTGAAAGAGATGGAAGCGTCGACGCCCGCGACGGTGAATGTGAAAAGAACGATCAATATCGGCGGGCAGGACCAAGAGCAGCCGGAGAGCCGGCAGGATCTGCACCGGGAAAAGTTCTTTCACGAGAGTGTGCTGCCCAATCTGGAGAAGATGGACGACAAGGCCATCCAGGCCGTCATGGCCGAACTTTCTCCCGAGCCCACGGGGATCCGAGCGATCCTTATCCGCTACCATGACCCGCTGTGGCTGAATTTCTCAATCGCCTTCTGGCTGGCATTCATGGTAACTGCAGGGCTCTTCGTTTCACGCTTTACCGGCGATCCGGGAAGGGAACCTGCCGGCGGGCTCTTCGGCCCCTTCTGGGCGGCTCCCATTCTGCTGGTCCTGTGGTTCGGCCTCGTCAAGAACGGCAACGCCCAGGCCGGAGGTTTCCTGGCGGGTCTGCTCGCGGTATTGCTCATCGTTCTGCAATTCGTTAATTTGTCGACTGGCTTCAACTTCCTCCATTTCTTGTTCAAGAGCTACGTCGGGATATCGGGCTTTCTCTACAGCGGGACCGGCGAGAAGAGGCGACCGCTTCATACCAGATTCCCGCTGTGAACGCGGCCGGCCGCTCGGGGAGGCAATGTAAAACCCGATTAGTTATGCGGTGAACATTACTCAAACGTCAACCTCTCACCTTTTCGTTGATTCACTATGAATCGCCTTCTTCTACGATACAAAGACTTCCTGGAACGATCCTCCGAGAACTTTCTGCATGCGACAGCGAAACACGACGCAGAATGCAAGCAGGGCTGCTTCGAATGCTGCTCAACGGGCTTATTCGACATTACCCTTCTCGACGCCCTGTATCTGCAGGATGCCATGACGCGTATTCCCGTGCGCGCCCGCGAGCGCATCACGGCAACGGCCAATCAGCAGCTCGACATGCTCGAGGAGCAGAACCTGTTCTCCCGCAAGAATCCTTTTTTAAAATCCGTACGCGCCATAAACGCCCTGTCCCGCATGTCCGCACGTCTGTCTTGTCCTGCTTTGGACGAGAAGGGCAAATGCCTGATATACAATCACCGTCCTCATATCTGCCGCATCTTCGGCCCGACCATACGGGGCATGCGCCGCAAAGTGTGGCTCAACGGATGCCGCCACGTTTCCGCAGACATCCCGGTAGAGGACTTCGGCATGGCGGATCAATATGTTGAAGAGATTCACATGAAGCATGAGTTCTTTCGCAAGATGGGTGTCACGTCAATCCCCGATATGGACACGATAATGCCGGCCGCTATCGTACTGGATCTGAGAAAGTTGCTACCTGACAGAATATAATGCTACATACAAAGAGGACGAAGCGCCTTAGCCTTCTACTCGTGATGCCTACATCATGACTCTTCGCGCATTTTCACTAACCATTGTCATTCTCTCCCTCTCCGCCTGCACGATCCCGCGGATCATCGTGCTGCACGATCCATTGTCCGTTGACGAGCACCTGCAGCTTGCCGCGATCTACGAGGTGCAGCAGAAGTTCGACCTTGCCCGGGACCAGTTCCACCAGGCCCTTGAGAAGGACAAGAAGAGCGTCCGCGCCTGGCAGCTCTTCGGCGACTTCTCCTTCCGGAGAAAGGAATTCGGCCAGGCAGAGGACGCCTACAGCCGGGCGGCAGCTCTGGACCCGAAAAACGGCGACCTCTTGAACAACCTCGCCTGGGTATATCTCGAACTGGGGAAAAACCCCGAGAAAGCCGAAAAGCTTGCCCGGCAAGCGATCGAGCTCTCTCCTTCCCACCGCCCCTATTACCTCGACACACTGGGTGTCGCGCTCACGCGCGCCGGAGACCTGAAAGGCGCCCTTGCCGCGCTGACCGAATCCGTCGCCACCCTGCCAACGGACCAGCCCGCCTTTCTCGCCGAAGCCTACGACCACCTCGCCGTGCTGTACGATGCCCTCGGAAATGCGGAGGAAAGGGACAGGGCAGCAGCCCGCGCCAGGGAGCTCCGTGGCGGAAAGTAACACCTGTCCGCTCCTCGCAATTATAGAATTATTAGGAAAATTAATGAGTATTTACGGGCTTTCCGCTTGACTTACCCGGGGGGTTGCTGTAAATTTTTCGCACGCTGAAAACGTCGTGACCAAAGGAGCTTTGCCATGAAAGAAGGACCGCTGCCCTTACAGGACGTCATGGAGCATATCGCGCCGTCCATTCCTGTCCAGGTGACCTATTCCTGGTTTGCCATGGCGGTCCTGCTCGTCCTCGCCATCATGGCGCGCATGTCGCTCAAAAAAGGCGCCCCCACGGGCGTTCAGAACATCTTCGAGGTGGTGTTCGAAGGGCTCGACGGGTACATCGAAGAGATCATGGGCCCTGAAGGGAAGCATTACTTCGCCCTGATCGCAAGCCTCTTCCTCTTCATCCTCGTCTGCAACCTGCAGGGCCTCGTTCCGGGCTTCGATTCGCCGACCGCCAACATCAATACCACGGCTGCCCTGGCGCTGGTCTCCTTTACCGCGACCCATTACATCGGTCTGCGCCGCCACGGCGTCGGCTATGTCAAGCACTTCATGGGTCCCATGTGGGGCCTTGCGCCGCTCATGTTCCCCATCGAAGTCATCAGCCATTTCGCCCGCGTGCTCTCCCTCACTTTCCGTCTTTTCGGTAACATGGTGGCCAAGCACAAGCTGCTCCTCGTGCTGGCGCTGCTGGCCCCCTACATCGCGCCGGTTCCGATCCTCGGCCTGGGCCTCCTGGTGGCTTTCGTGCAGGCGGGCGTGTTTACGCTGTTGACCATGCTCTATCTCGCCGGCTCGATCGAGGAAGCGCACATCGGCGGCAGCCACGGCGAACACCACTAAATTTGACGCTCTTACCCCGGGAACGCTCTTCCCGCAGCGCGGGATTCCCGGGAGGTTGTCCACCGGTGATATCCGGTCAATATTTCACCAAGTTTCGAGGAAAGGAGGCAAAACCATGAAGAAAGTTATCGTGATGATGATCTTGGCCATGGCGCTCATGCTGGTCGCCACCGCGGCCTTCGCAACGGAAGCTGCTGCTCCGGCTGCCGGTGGATCTGATGCGGCTGCGAAGCTCTCGTTCTTCGGAACGGTCGCCTTTGCGTCCGCCATCGGCATCGGCATCGCCGCGCTCGGCACGGGCATCGGCATGGGCCTGGGTATCGGCCGCGCCGTGGAAGGTATCGCCCGGAACCCCGAAGCGTCCGGCAAGATCATGACCACCATGATCGTGGGTCTGGCCCTGATCGAGTCGCTGGCCATTTACACCCTCGTCGTGGTCCTGATCCTGCTCTACGCCAAGCCCTTCGGCGTGTAGTCCGCGGGAAGCAAGGAATCGTACCGAAAGGGCGGAACGAGAAATCGTTCCGCCCTTTTCTTTTCGCTATCCACCCCTCTGACGCATCCCCGCACGTATTCGTATCTTTTATTCCCCATGCGATCATTCCCGCCATGCGACCGAGTCCGAGGGAAAAGCATTTCGGATGTCCGAGCCCGCAGGGCGAGTTTCCGAAATGCCCCGAGGTCGACCAAGCAGGGCGGAACAGAATGATCGCCGGGGCGCCCTTCTTTCGGTTCCCTTTCTTGGGCGCGCAAGAAAGGGAACGAGCCTGGACGAAAATGACGGCAGAAGAACCAGTCCTTCACACAATTCTAGCCACACGATCGCTCCCGCAGCGGCGCCTACTCCCGGTCCCGGCGATATTTGCTTTGTCAAGGCTTTAGGCCTCTGGTATAATGACCCTCGCCATCGTACACTAGAGAAGGAGCATCATTCACCATGAACAGCATTCGCGTCAGGTTCGCGCCCAGCCCCACCGGCGCATTGCATATCGGAGGGGTCCGCACCGCACTCTTCAACTGGCTTTTCGCGCGCCACCACAAAGGCACGTTCATCCTGCGCATCGAGGACACGGACCAGCAGCGTTCCACCGACGAATCCATCCGCATCATCATCGACGGTATGAAGTGGATCGGCATGGACTGGGACGAGGGGCCGACAGTCATGCCGGACGGAGCGGTCAGGGGATTTCGCCAGACCGAGCGCATGGACATCTACCGGCAGTACGCGGAGCGCCTGCTGAAGGAGGGTAAGGCGTACTATTGTTACTGTTCGCCCGAGGAGCTCGATACGCGCAGGAAAGCGGCCATGGCCGCGGGCAAGCCGCCCAAGTACGACCGCACCTGCTTCGGACGCAAGGAGCCGGTGCCCGGCAGGACGCCGGTGCTGCGGTTCCACTCCTCCGACGAAGGCCAGACCGTGGTGCGCGACCTGATCCGTGGCGCCGTGACCTTCGAGAACCAGCAGCTCGACGACCTGATCATCATGCGCTCCGACGGGTTCCCGACCTACAACTTCGCTGTGGTGGTGGATGACATCACCATGAAGATCTCCCACGTCATCCGCGGCGACGACCACCTGAACAACACGCCGCGCCAGATCCAGATCTACCGGGCTCTGGGCCACGAGGCGCCGGATTTCGCGCACCTGCCCATGATCCTGGGCTCGGACAAGACGAAGCTCTCGAAGCGCCACGGCGCCACCGCCGTGACGGAGTACGAGGACCAGGGCTACCTGCCCGAAGCGCTCATGAACTACCTCGCCCGCCTCGGCTGGTCCCACGGCGACCAGGAGATCTTCTCCATCCCCGAGCTGATCGAGAAATTCACCCTCGAGAACGTGGGCAAGGCGCCCGCGGTCTTCAATCCCGAGAAACTCGTCTGGCTGAACCACCATTATATCCAGCAGGCCGACCATGCACGACTCGCCGGCCTGGTCCTGGGCCTCCTGAAAAAGGACGGCGTGGTGCAGGAGGGTAAGGAGCCCGACGCTGCGTGGATGCAGAAGCTCGTGAAGATCCTAACGGAGCGGAGCCATACGCTCGTGGAGATGAAAACCTCGTCCCTGCCCTTCATCCAGGACGAGATCACCCTGGAGGAGAAGGCGAAGACCAAGCATCTGACGCCGGACATCGCGCCGCTTCTTTCCGAGCTCGCGGAAAAGCTCAAGACTCTGGAGCCCCTGACCCACGACGCCATCGAGAAGACATTCAACGACATCGTAACGCCCCGGAACATCAAGCTCGGAAAGCTCGCCCAGCCGGTCCGCGTTGCCCTGACCGGCGGGACCGTGAGCCCCGGCATCTTCGATGTTATCGAGGTCAT
>JAKAHZ010000138.1 GCA_021814615.1 Nitrospirota bacterium
TGATCCGCGCCGGCGGAAAGAAGCTGGATCATCCGGAGGTTCCGGAACGCTCTCAGGACGCCCGCGCCTAATTCTTGTATCGGGCTCCAGGCGAGATAGACCGAAGCGTCCCGGAGCAAATCTTCCCTGCTCTCGCCGGTGAGCCCGGCAAGAAACCCGAGCCGCACATCGCGGTGAAACAGGCCAGCGAGCATCTGCCGACGCTCTTCGGCCATCTGCATGCCGATGGCAATGACCGGAATCATTCTACTTCAAGCCTAGCACCTGTGCCGAAGCTGTCAAGCCCGCGTTTCCGATGTATCGGCGATTCCTACCTAAGAAATATTCTCTGCCTTTGACTTGTCCTGCGCGCATTCACGCGTATTTCCGATCCCCTGTATGCAGAAGCCTGCGTTGCTGAAGCTGTTGTAAATATGGTCTCTTCCTCTGTATCTCCGCCTGTGCCTCCGGACAGACGTAGGAAAATCCCTTCGATCGCCCGGCCACGAGTCCGGGAAGGCGCGATGCTAAGAGCCTGATAATCCGCCTGAACCCGCGTGCCGGTGATTCTTTGGCACGATGGCACGGGGCTTGCTATTCCCAACGACGAGAACAGATAGACGACAATACTCAACCATCCGCGAGGATGGGGCGGAAAGCCTCAGGATCTCCACGAGACAGCCGGGTTGCCGAAATATCATTCGATATCGAGGTCCCGGCTTTTCTGTTTCCCCTCACTGACAGATCATGCCGTCGGTACAAGGAGGTGATGGGCCATGCGCACGAACGCGGCTGCCCCATCAGGAGCAGGCCGTCTGCGGTGAATTATTATTATTTCAGAAAACAATCAAAGGAGACAAAAACGCATGAAGAAATTATGGATCGTGAACCTCTTTCTGACCGGAGTAATGATTCTCGCGGTCATCGTCAACGGCTGCGGAAGCGTGAGCAAAGTCACGCCGGTCGCATCCGCAAAAGTGTCCGGCGTTGCCGCGACAGGCGCTCCCGTGCACGGCACCGTGACGCTCAAGGATTCCTCGATGCCGTCAAAGGGCATGACAGCAACGACCGCGGCTGATGGATCCTTCTCCTTCACGGTGGGAGGACTGCAGCCGCCCTACGTCCTCCGGGCTGCATGGAACGGAGACGGCTCGTCACAGGAGCTGTATGCACTCGCTGACGGCCCGGGCACGACCAATATCAATCCCCTGACGAACGCCGCTTTCGTGGCTGCGGCAAACGTGGCCGACCCCGCCATGTTCGCGGGCGACCCCGACGCGAGCATGATCCAGGCTGCGCATCAGAACATGAAGTCCGTCATGGAGAAGCTGAAGACGAAGCTCGCCCAGCTCTTCGCGCTCTACGGCGTCACCCAGGATCCGGAGGAAGACGAATACGAGGCCGATCACACGGGCCTTGATGCGCTCTTCGACGACATCACGATCAAGATCTCCGACGGCCAGATCATCGTGACGAACAAGCAAACGGGCGGCGTGATCTTCAAGGCGTCGGTGAACGACATTGACCACGGCACCTTCTATCCCGAGAACATGCCCGGCCAGCCGGGCCAGGTGGACGGCGCGGCGCTCTATGCCGCCAACTGCAGCTCCTGCCACGGTCCGCTCGCTTCCAGCTCCAAGGCCGGCGCGAGCGCTGCAGCGATACAGTCCGCCATCCAGAAAAATACCGGCGGCATGGGCAAGCTTTCAACGCTCACCGCGCTCCAGATCCAGGCCATCGCCGCGGCCCTTGCCGGAGGCGGAACGACTCCTCCGCCGCCGACCACGCCCCCTGACGGCGCGGCGCTCTACAGCGCAAACTGCGCGGGATGCCACGGACCGCTTGCAACCAGCAGCAAGCTGAACAGATCGGCAACGGCAATCGCCTCTGCCATCCAGCAGAACATCGGCGGCATGGGTTCGCTCTCCGGCCTCACCTCCGCCGAGATCCAGGCCATTGCCACGGCCCTCGCCGGAGGCGGAACGACTCCTCCGCCGCCCGCACAGTGCACCTACACCTACTCGGCATGGGGCGCCTGTCAGGCAGACAGCACCCAGTCCCGGTCGCTGCTTTCCTCGACGCCTGCGGGCTGCACCGGAACGCCGGTCCTGACCCAGTCCTGCACCTACACGCCGCCCCAGCCGCAGGCATGCACCTACACTTACTCCGCATGGGGCGCCTGCCAGGCGGACAGCACCCAGTCCCGATCTCTGCTTTCCTCGACGCCTGCGGGCTGCACCGGCACGCCGGTCCTGTCCCAGTCCTGCACCTACACGCCGCCCCAGCCGCAGGCATGCACCTACACCTACTCCGCCTGGAGCGCCTGTCAGGCGGACAGCACGCAGACCAGGACGGTGCTGACGTCGCTGCCTGCCGGCTGCACCGGCACGCCGGTCCTGTCCCAGTCCTGCGCCTACACGCCGCCCATTGACGGCGCAGCGCTCTACACGCAATACTGCAGCGGCTGCCACGGCAACGCGAAGAAAGGCAAGTCCGTTACGGCTATCACGAACGCCATCAACTCGAACACCGGCGGCATGGGCTCCCTGTCGTTCCTGACGCCCGCCCAGATCCAGGCGATCTCCACGGCGCCCTAGCACTGTACTCTAAACAAATTCGGGGACATCCCTTGCACAGGATGTCCCCGTTTTTTGTCGGTCCCGCTGTTCTTGAACAACAATCCCGAAGCGCTACTCCTCAATATACCGGGAAAGCCCGTCAGGGCCGTTGAGCGGCAGTTGGAGAATCACTTCCACCCTCCCGTCCCCAAGCTCCTTCTCGCTCACCACGGTGTAGCCCTTCAGGAATCCCTGCACACGTACTTCCACACGCTTGTTCTGCATGGCATCCTTGACGGTACGGCTGGAATCGACCCGGATCTGCTCTATCGTCCTCAGCATATTCCGCTGGGCGTCGGCAAGCGCTGCGCGGCCTGCCATCGCCCGTTTGGCGGTCTCGTTCTCCGCCTCGGCGGGCGGAAGGCCGATCCCCTTCGCGCGGATCACCCCTGCGTCCCAGTCCACGCCGTCGATCCTCGTGACCGGAAAGAGGACCGCCGTCTGCACGGACCGGTGGTCTTCCGCAAGCAGAACGGGGATCACATCCCGTCCATAACCCGGCGCGGTCGCCTGGACCACATACTGGCCCGGCGCCGTGATGAATTCATAGCGGCCTTCCCGATCGGGCCGGACCATGGCGCGCTCGTGCCCTTCATAGAGGAGCCTTACTTCGCAGTCAGGACGGGGCGGGATCACCCTGCCGGAGAGGCTTGCCTTGCCTGCCAGGGGCGGGGTTCCGGCAATTTCGATCGGCGGAAGCCTTGTCGTCTTTCCCGCCTCGATGTCGATGTCGCTGAACCGGAGCGGATAGGGAGAGTCCGGCGATGTCACGGTGATCACGTAGCTTCCCGGCGCAAGCGTCAGCCGGAATTTCCCGTCAGCAGCCACAGCCGGGATCGCGCCAACATCCTTGCCCGCACGGCTTGCGACAACGCCGGCCTGCGCTCCCGCAGGCGTCACGGCCCCTTCCACGGCGCCCTCCGGTTTCGTCTGGCAGGCGACTAGACCCGCCGCAAGCACGAAGCAGAGATACAGTATCCGCACTAATCGCATACGGGCACCCTCCGAAAAACATCAGGACCATCAACTCTGTGAGAATAGTATACAGCGAAGCGAAGGAAGGAGAGCAAGAAAAAAGCCCTTCCGGGGGAAGGGCATGCAGGAGCAGTCTATCCGATACGGTCGGATGAAGCGCTACTTGATAAAGGAACAGCAGTAGTCGGACAGGGTCTTCACCTTCATGGTGAACTTGGAGTTCGACGGCACATCGAAGGATTCTCCCGCCTTCACGGCCTTCCACGCCGTCGCTCCCGGCAGCATCACGTCCAGCTCGCCCGCCAGGATCTCCATGTTCTCCTTGTCGCCCGTGGAGAACTCGTATTGCCCGGGCTGCATGATGCCCAGCGTCTTCTTCGTCCCGTCGGGGAAGAGCACGGTCCTGCTCGTCACGCCGCCGTTGAAATACACATTCGCCTTCTTTACGATCGTTACGTCCTTGAATTCAGACATGGTCCACCCTCCGCAGGATTATATGATCTCGAATACGATGACAATCGCCATCAGTGTCATCAGGCCCAACCCGGACAGAAATACGATATCAGCGATCCTTTCATAAAACTCTTCCCGCGCTCGCGAACGAATGGACGCATAGGAAAAGATACTGGCCACGAGAAAGATCACGATGGTAATGGCGACCAGTTCGTCGATGATCGTTTGCGCCCCGAGCTTCATGACCTTGATGACGCTCAGGATGACGAAGCACAGCCCCAGCAGGTTCGCCGCCGTGGGCAGAATGTGGTGTGAAATGTATTTCTTGCCGTTCCCGTTCTCGGACATATCCGTCCTTCGTCTATCCTTCTTTCCCGTGACGCCTGATGCCTGACACCTGTCGAAATCTCATCTCGTCAAATGCCGGTACTTGATCCTATGCGGCTGGTCCGCCTCGGCGCCGAGCCGCTTCTTCCGGTCCTCTTCGTACTCCGAATAGTTGCCGTCGAAGAAAACCACCTTGCTCTCGCCCTCGAAAGCGAGGATATGCGTGGCGATCCTGTCCAGGAACCACCGGTCGTGGCTGATCACGACCGCGCAGCCTGCAAAGTTCTCCAATCCTTCTTCGAGCGCCCGCATGGTGTTCACGTCCAGGTCGTTCGTGGGCTCGTCCAGAAGCAGCACGTTCGCGCCGGACTTGAGCATCCTGGCCAGGTGCACGCGGTTCCGCTCGCCGCCGGAGAGCACGCCCACCTTCTTCTGCTGGTCCGTGCCGCTGAAATTGAACCGCGCCACGTAGGCCCGCGAGGGCACCGAGAGTTTCCCCAGTTCCACCTGGTCCTTGCCGTCGGATATCATCTCCCAGATGTTCTTGTTCGGGTCGAGGCTGTCCCTGCTCTGGTCCATGTACCCGAGCTTCACGCTTTCGCCGATTTTGACCGTTCCCTTGTCCGGCTTGTCCGCGCCGGTGATCATGCGGAAGAGCGTTGTCTTGCCCGCGCCGTTCGGCCCGATCACGCCCACGATGCCGCCGGGCGGCAGCATGAAGCTCATGCCCTCAACCAGGATATTGTCGCCGAAGGCCTTGGTCACGCCCTCGGCCTCGATCACGCTCTTGCCGAGCCGTGGCCCCGGCGGAATGTAGATCTCGAGCTCCTTTGCGCGCTTCTCTGCGCCGGCAGCCAGGAGCTGCTCGTAGGAGCTGATGCGCGCTTTGGACTTGGCGTGTCTGCCCTTGGGCGACATACGGATCCATTCCAGCTCGCGCTGCAGCGTTTTCTGGCGGTCCGTTTCGGCCTTCTCCTCCTGCCGCAGCCGCTCCTGTTTCTGGTCGAGCCAGGACGAGTAGTTCCCCTTCCAGGGGATGCCCTCGCCGCGGTCCAGTTCCAGGATCCAGCCGGCGACGTTATCGAGGAAGTAGCGGTCATGGGTCACGGCGATCACCGTTCCCTCGTACTGCTGAAGATGGTGCTCCAGCCAGGCCACGGTTTCGGCGTCCAGGTGGTTCGTGGGCTCGTCCAGGAGCAGGATGTCCGGCTTTTGGAGGAGCAGACGGCAGAGCGCCACGCGCCGCTTCTCGCCGCCCGAGAGATTATTGACCGGGCTGTCCCCGGGCGGACAGCGGAGCGCGTCCATGGCCATTTCGAGCCGGGAATCGAGGTCCCAGGCATTGGCATGGTCGATCTTCTCCTGCACCTCACCCTGCCGGGCGATCAGTTTGTTCATTTCGTCGTCGGACATGGGCTCGGCAAATTTCGCCGAGATCGCATTGTACTCGTTCACCAGGTCCACGATCTCCTGCACGCCCTCTTCCACGATCTGGCGCACGGTCTTGGCGGGATCGAGCTGCGGCTCCTGCTCCAGGAACCCGACGGTGTAGCCCGGCGAGAGCACCACGTCGCCGACGAATTCCTTGTCCCTGCCCGCCATGATCCGGAGCAGCGACGATTTGCCCGAACCGTTCAAGCCGAGCACGCCGATCTTGGCGCCGTAGAAATAGCCCAGGGTGATGTCCTTGAGCACGGGTTTCTTGTTGTAGAATTTCCCGACCTTGACCATCGAATAGATGACTTTGTTCGCTTCCGCAGCCATAAACGGGACAGACCTCCGATGCGAAGATGAGAAGACGAGCGACTTTGTACACTTCTCGGCAGGGGGGTGTCAAGAGGGAATGTACAAGGGCTTCGGCGCTGCCCGGAGGGAGCGGAGAGCGATCCTCGCGGCCCCTGCGGACCGCGAGATCGGATCCGGCGATGCTTCCTGGACGCCCGGGTTCGGCGGGCGGGTCAGGACCTCGCGGCGCCCATCCTGTCCAGGACCTCGCGTACTGCGGTGAGAAGGCTTTCCCGATCCACGGGTTTCATAAGGAAGGTGGAGCCGTTGCCGGAAGAAAGGCCTTTGCGCTTGATGATGTCTGCGGAATAGCCGCTCATGAAGATCGCCCTCATCGACGGCACGGCCAGTTGCGCTGCTTCCAGGACTTCCTTGCCGTTCTTTTTCGGCATCACCACGTCCAGCAGCAGCAGGTCGATCCGGTGCCGATGCTTCAGGAACTTCTCGACGGCATCCGCTCCATCCACTGCCGTGATCACCGTGTAGCCTGCTTCTTCGAGGCCGGTCCTCGTCAGTTCCCGGATGTCGCCGTCATCCTCGCCCAGGAGGATCGTTTCCACGCCGCCCTTCGGCGACCGGACGGCGGCCACCTTCGTCTCGCCTGCACGAGCGGCAGCATGCAGGGGAAAATAGACGCTGAAGGTCGTTCCCTTGCCGATCGCGCTCTCGACGGTAAGACAACCGTCATGCTGCTGAATGATGCCGTAGACCATCGCGAGGCCCAGGCCCGTTCCCTTGCCGACCTCCTTGGTGGTGAAAAAGGGCTCGAAGATCTTCTTTTTCGTCTTCTCGTCCATCCCGACGCCCGTGTCCGCAACCGACAGGACCGCGAACTCGCCGTGGGTTTTTCCCGTCCTGCCGTAGATGCAGTGATCATCATAGGCCACCACACCGGTGCGAATCGACAACCTGCCGCCCAGCGGCATAGCGTCGCGGGCGTTGGCGACCAGGTTCATAAGCACCTGCTCGACCTGGCCGCGGTCTGCCATGATCGGAAGCACGCAGTCCGCGAGGTCCGTGTCCAGCTCGATATCCTCGGTGATCAGCCGCGCAAGCAGTCTCTCCACCTGCCGGATGATGTCGTTTACGTCGTTTTCCCTCAGCTCAAGCACCTGCTTCCGGCTGAACGCGAGCAGGCCGTGGGTCAGCGTCGTTGCGCGGCGGGCGGCGCCGAGCACCTGGTCCGTATACTGCCGCAACGGGTCCTCTGCCGGCAGCTTCCTCTGCAGGATCCCGGCATATCCGATGATGGCGGTCAGGATATTGTTGAAATCGTGGGCGATCCCGCCGGCCATCTGGCCGATGGCTTCCATCTTCTGCGCGTGCAGCAGCTGGTCCTGCACCCGGCGGAGCTCCGCCGTCCGTTCCCCGATCACGTGCTCGAGATCGACGGTATACTTGTGCACCGTGTCCCGGTCGGCGCGCAGCTGCAGCCGCATCTTGTTGAAATGCGCGCCCAGCACGGCGATTTCGTCCCGGCCGGACAGCGCGAGCGCCTCGTCCAGCTCGCCCCGCGACACCTTTTCCGTGAACAGCGTGATCTTGCGCAGCGGCTCCACGAGCTTTCTCACGAACAGCCGCGCAATGCCGTAGGAGACCGCCGCCACGAGAAGCAGCATCCCGAACATGAGCCGGCGCAGCTTCAGAACGGCGGCGTCCAGCGTTTCGTCGGAAAGCGCACTGACCAGGAGCCCCAGGGGCCGGCCATTGATCGCCGCGATGGCCTGCTCCCTGACCGAATAACGGATGCCCTTCGCCTCGATGCCGCCATGGGTCGAGGCATAGCGGGCAGGTTCGCCGTCCGTCTGCAGGGTCGAAGCATAGGGCACGCCCTCCATGATCAGGAGGAGATCGTTTCCGCTGATCTTCTTCTGGCCGGCAAGATATTCGGCGGACAAGTACCTGCCCACGGATATGTAGCCCACCACCCTGCCGTTGTC
>JAKAHZ010000139.1 GCA_021814615.1 Nitrospirota bacterium
CCTTGCTCCGGCGGGTGCGCGCGACGGTCGTCCGGATCGACTTCTTCGATTCTTCATCGATATTCGTGAATTTGACGCCGTAGAGATACCGTTCGTCGCCCGTTCTCAGCCGGTCTACCCGGACGATCTCGCCGTATCCCGTGACATGCGCTCCATCGGGCAGGAAAAAGGACAGGAACACGCCGGCGCCCTTTTTCAGCGGCTCGGCTGTCCTGATGAGCATGCCGCTCTCGCTGATGTTCTCCGTCCGGAACGGCAGCGGTTGTCCCTGGAACCTGCCTTCGATCGCCACGGCAAGCGTTGCCCGGTAGACCATCCGGGGAGCCACGTTCAGGAATTCGTGCATCTTCAGAGAGAGCAGATGCTGATCCACGGGCGTGGTAAACACGGCATTGGCCCGATAGCGCTTGCACCGATCCCGGTGGGCGAGTGTGTCCGGACAGACGACGATAATGGACACCTTCTGCAGTTTCGGATCGGAACGAATGGTGCTGAACAGATCGTCGCAGGATATGCCCGGCAGGTCGAGGGTCATGACCAGCAGATCCACGTTCGACGTCAGGCAGTCCCGGAGAACGTCGTCATTCTTGGCGGCCGTGACGACCTTGACGCTTTCCCTGGCGAGAAAACTGTCCTTGTCCGGGAAATACCGTTCCAGGCCTTTCGCGAGAATTACCGTTTTCATGGCGTCTCGATTCTATTATCTCACAGGATTTGCCGTGCTGCAGGCATAACCGCATGTTTTCTGATGAAGTCGTAAAAAAGTCGATCATTACCATTGAGACACTGAGGACACTGAGAAAATCCTCATATTTCAAATTGCTTTTCTCTGTGTCTCCGTGTCTCTGGGGCAGGTTTTGAATTCTTATGAATCCGTCACCGCTGGCATGCGTTAAACGTTTTCGCAGTGCATAAAAAAGCCGGAACGGGTTCCGTTCCGGCTCATCCAGATGTTCTTTCACAGCAGCTACCGCGTAATGCTGTAAAACACGTCCTTGCCCCGGTACCGTGCCGAATCGCCCAGTTCTTCCTCGATGCGGATGAGCTGGTTATACTTGGCGACGCGGTCCGTGCGGGAGAGCGACCCGGTCTTGATCTGGCCGGCGTTGGTGGCCACCGCCAGGTCGGCGATGGTCGCGTCCTCGCTCTCGCCGGAGCGGTGGGAGACCACGGCGGTGTATTTCGCGCGCTTTGCCATTTCGATGGCATCCAGCGTCTCGGTGAGCGAGCCGATCTGGTTCAACTTGATCAGGATGGAGTTGCCGATCCCCTGCTCGATGCCCTCCTGGAAGATCTTCGTGTTCGTCACGAAGATGTCGTCGCCCACGAGCTGGACCTTCGCGCCCAGGTGGTCGGTCAGCGCCTTCCAGCCCTTCCAGTCCTTCTCCGACATGCCGTCCTCGATGGTGATGATAGGATACTGACGGATCCAGGACTCGTAGAACTTGATCATCTTGTCCGAGGACATCTTCTTGCCCTCGCCCTTCATGTCGTAGACGCCCTTGGAGTAGAACTCGCTCGATGCCACGTCGAGGCCAAGGAACACGTCCCTGCCCGGTTTGTATCCGGCCTTGGTGATCGCTTCGAGGATCACCTGGCAGGCCTCCTCGTTGGAGCGCAGGTTCGGCGCGAATCCGCCCTCATCGCCCACCGCCGTGTTGTAGCCCTTCTTCTTGAGCACGCCTTTCAGGTTATGGAACACCTCGGCGCCCATGCGAATGGCATCGGCGCAGGTCTTTGCGCCTGCCGGGATGATCATGAACTCCTGGAAATCCACGTTGTTGTCTGCATGCGCGCCGCCGTTCAGCACGTTCATCATCGGCACCGGCAACTCCTTCGCGTTCGGTCCGCCCAGGTACTGGTAGAGCGGCAGGCCCGCATCTTCGGCCGCTGCCTTGGCCACTGCCAGAGACACCGCGAGAATCGCGTTGGCGCCCAGCTTCTTTTTGCTCTCCGTGCCGTCGAGGGCGATCATCGTGCCGTCGATGGCCGCCTGCTCCGATGCGTCGAACCCCGTGATGGCCGGTCCCAGCACTTCGATCACGTTCTTGACCGCTTTCTTGACGCCCTTGCCCAGATACCGGCTTCCGCCGTCGCGCAGTTCCAGCGCCTCGCGCTCGCCCGTGGACGCGCCGCTCGGCACGATCGCGCGGCCCATGGCCCCGCTTTCCAGGATCACATCCGCTTCCACCGTGGGATTGCCCCGCGAATCCAGGACTTCCCGCGCAAATACGTCGACAATCTCGCTCATTGTTCCTCCGGGATCAGTGATTAAGAGATTTGTGAACCAGTGATTACGTGATTAAGAGATTGAGTGATTAAGCGGTCAAGGTCTCATATACATCAAGAACTGATCACATAATAACTTAATTACTGATCTCTCAATTACTCAATCACTATTTATTGCCCTAAGATAAACTTCCGTCCCGCCTCGACAAGCTCCTTAAGTTTCTCTTCCGACGATGATTCCACATAGAGGCGGACGACCGGTTCGGTGCCCGAGGCGCGCATCAGCACCCAGCTGTCGTCCTCAAGCATATACTTGGTCCCGTCCGACGTGGCCTTCTTGCCCTTGACCCGCAGGCCGTCGAGCTCCGTGATCGGCTGGCTCAGGCGGTCCGCAACTTCCTTCCGGTTCGATTCATCGAGATGGATATTGATGCGATGGTTCAGGATGGTGCCCACTTCCTTATAGAGCCGTTTCAGGAGCTCCTTGACGCTCTTCCGCTCCCGGGCGACCATTTCAGCGACGAGCAGGCAGGCGATGACGCCGTCCTTCTCCGGCACATGGTCCTTGATGGTCAGACCGGCGCTCTCCTCGCCGCCAAAGATGATCTTGCCCTGCACCAGGAGATCGCCGATGTACTTGAATCCTACGCCGGTCTCGTACACCTCGATCCCGTGCTTCTTCGCAACGGCATCCACGAGATGCGACGTGGCGATGGACCGGGCCGCGCCGCCCTTCCATCCCCGCGTGCGGCAGAGATAATCGAGGACCAGGGCCAGCACCTGGTTGGGATTGATATAGGTGCCGTCGGCATCGAGCACGCCGAACCGGTCGGCGTCGCCGTCCACGGAAAGGCCTGCGTCGAACTTGCCCTTCTTCATGACCGCAGACAGCTCTTCCAGGTTCTCTTCCGAGGGCTCCGGCGCATGGCCGCCGAAGAGGGCGTCGCGGTTGCCGTGCACCACCGTGACCTGGCATCCCGCGTCCTGCAGCACGCTGTCGAGGTAGCCCCGGCCCGTGCCGTAAAGCACATCCACGGCAACCTTGAGCTTTGCCTTCCGGATGACCTCCATGTCGATCTTCTTCTTCAGATCGTCGAGGAAGGACTTCCGCAGGTCCACCTCCTCGATCAGGCCCTTCCCCTTCGCCTCTTCCAGGGCAATCGAAGTGATGTTGTTCTTCTCCACCAGCGCATTGGCGCGGGTCTCGATGTCCTTCGTGGTCTCCGGCAGCGCTGGGCCGCCCCAGGCGGGCGAGAACTTGAGGCCGTTGTATTCGGGAGGATTGTGGCTGGCGGTGAAGTTGATGCCGCCGGCGGCTTTCCGGCGGAGGATCTCGTAGGAAACCGCCGGCGTCGGCACGTCGCGGTTCGAAAGATAGGCTTTGATGCCCGCGGAAGCGAGAACGCGGGCTGCTTCCAGAGCGAACCGCTCGGAGAGGAATCGCGTGTCGTATCCCACGATCACGCCCTTGTCCTTCAGTCCCTGCGCGATCAGATGATCGGCAATGGCCTGGGTCACCGCGCGCACCCTGTTGAAGGTGAATTCATCGGCGATGATGCCGCGCCAACCCGATGTGCCGAACTTGATTTTCGTAATCGCCATGTCCAGAAAATATCATAAACCGATTTTTAATGCAACCACTTAAACAACAAAGCGAAGCACGCCGCTCACCGCATAAAACTACAATCGGATGATCTCGGCGTGCAATTCCTCTCCCACATCAAGGATCGCAACGGAGTGGAACGGCGCATGCTTCGAGTCCGTGGGACTTCCGGGATTCAGGAAGAGCGCGTCACCGACCTTTCCCCAGTAGGCATGGTGCGAATGTCCGTACACGATCAGGTCGACATTGCCGAACTCCTTCCGGATCATCTCCTTCTGCACGTCGATCCTGAACTTGCCGTGGATCAGGCCGACAGTGAATTTCCCGAGCGTCAGCACTTTCTTGACGCCCAGCACACGATGCGCTTCGAGGTCATCCATGTTCCCGGCAACCGCCTCGACCGGCGCGATCGCCTTCAACTCTTCGAGCAGGGCGAGGTCCACGATATCGCCGCAGTGCAGGATCAGGTCCACGCCCTGGAACAGGCGGAACACGTCCGGCGGCAGGGCGTTCGCAGCGCCGGGCACATGGGTATCGGAGAGAATGCCTACTTTCATGGGACACCTTCAGTCGGATTTTTTACCGCAGAGGACGCAGAGGACTGCACGAGACACGTACCATTCGTTCGCGGTTTACCGTGTTCATCCGTGGTTTATCGAGATCTTGTCAGCCTATTTTTCAGTTCTTCAACGATCCCGGACAGCGCAACGGCGATCTGCTCCTTCGTCGCCATGTCCCTGAGCACGGCGGTCTGGGAAGCAAGTTCCTGTTCCCCCACGATCAGCGTGAAGGCAGCGCCGAACTTGTCTGCCTTCTTCATCTGGCTTTTGAGGCTCGCGCCTGCATAATCGGTCTCCACGCGGATCCCTTCGGTCCGGAGGCTGTGGATCACGGGCATGACCTTCCTGACCGCCTCATCGCCCAGCGCCGCGATATAGAGATGGGGACGCAATGCCTTGAGGTTCGTTGTATCCAGGAGCGAGATCGCCCGCTCCACGCCGAGCGCGAACCCGATGCCCGGCACCGCCGGACCGCCCAGTTCCTGGACCAGGCCGTCGTACCTGCCGCCGGCAGCCACGGTATTCTGGGCGCCCAGGTGCCCCATCACGAGCTCGAAGGTCGTTCGGGTGTAATAATCAAGCCCGCGGACCAGACGGGGATTCACCACGAAGGGGATGCCGAGCGTTTTCAATCCCTGCTCCACGGTCTCGAAGTGCTCCTTGCAGGGCCCGCAGAGATGATCGAGCATGACCGGCGAATCGACGAACTTCTCCGCGTCCACCTTGCAGTCCAGAACGCGCAGGGGGTTCGTCTCGTACCGGCGCTGGCAGTCGCCGCAAAGCGTCGGCAGTTTCGGCTTCAGATACTCCTTGAGCGCGGTCCGGTACCCGTCGCGGCAGGCGGCATCGCCCAGCGAATTGACCTGGAGGGTCACCCCGCCGATCCCGAGCCTGGCGAAGAGCCGGTGCAGCATGGCCAGGATATCGATATCCACATGGGGATGGCTCCCTCCCAGGGCCTCGACGCCGATCTGATAGAACTGGCGGAACCTTCCCTTCTGCGGCCGCTCGTGTCGGAACATGGGGCCGAGATAGTAGAGCTTCACGTGCTGGCTGTCTGCGTAGAGCTTATGCTCGATGAACGCCCGCACCACGCCGGCCGTGCCCTCGGGCCGGAGCGTCAGTTTCTTCCCGTCCCGGTCCGCGAAGGTGTACATCTCCTTTTCCACGATGTCCGTGGAAGCGCCGATGCTCCTCGCGAAGAGCTCGGTATATTCGAAGACCGGGACGCGGATCTCCGAGAACCCGTAGGACTCGAAGACCTCCCGTGCCGTTTTTTCCAGATGCAGCCATGCCGGCATCTCCTCCGGCAGGATATCCTTCACTCCCTTGATCGCCTGTATGTTCAACGCGTTCTCCTAACGATATTCTTGTACTTTGTTACTTCGTACTTTGTTACTTCGTACTTTGATTTTTTCTACTTTGTACTCTGTACTTGTATTGTGTACTTGGTACTTGGTACTCGGTACTTGGTACTTTATGGTACTCTGAACTCTGAACTTTGAACTCTGAACTGGTTTACGGTTTCCGTATCAGCATCCACGGATGCTTCTTCAGTTCCTCCGTCAGTTCTTTCACGTTCTTCGAAATTTCCTTCACATTCTCCATGGTCGCGTCGATCTGCTTCCGGTTGTCGCCCAGCGTCGAATCGGTCTTTGCCATGAGCGTCTCCGTCTTCTCCATCACCGCCTTGAGGTTCGTGAGATTCGCATCCACCTTCTTCATGATATCGGGGATGCTGTTCAGGCTCGCCGTCACGGCCTCCTTGTTCGCATTGATCGAGGCTGTCAGCTCCTTGATGTTCGTCGTTACTTCCTCCACATTCTTCGCGCTCCCCTTCAGATTCTTGACCAGGAGCGGATCGCCCAGCAGCCGGTCGATGTTCTGCACGATATGCTGGAGCTTGCCCACCACCTCCAGGCCCGCCTTGGTGAGGTCCTCCATCTTGAGCGCGTCTTCGCCGATCAAGGTCCCGCCGGGTTGTAGCGGTCTGGCCCCCGCGGTCCCGCCGCCGATCTCCACGTACTTCTTGCCGACGAGCCCCAGGGTCTTGATCGAGGCCCTGGCGTCCTCCTTGAGGACCGCGTCATGATACACGCTCAGGGTCAGCTCCACGCGGTCGTCCAGCTCCGGGGCCACGCGGATCTTCGTCACGTTGCCGATCTTGATGCCCGCGAACCGGACCTGGGCGTTCTTGTCGATGCCGTCGCTGGCGCCGAAGATCACTTTGATCTCCTTGCGTTTCTTGAAGAGGCTTTCGAGGTCGCTCACCGCGAAGACCATCACCGCGAAGGCCGCGAAAGCCGCCAGCAGGAAGACGCCGGCGCGGATCTCGTTCTTTCGGTATTCCATGGGCGCTCCTTGTGCGCGTAGTGCCTTTAACTATCCGACGAGAAGGTCCTTCTCGAAGTCCTTGCTCGATGCGTGGAACGACAGCGGGCCGTCGGGATTCCCCGTGATGAACTGCTGCACCAGCGGGTCCGTGCTCGCCTGGATCTCCTGCGGCGTCCCTTCCGTCAGCACCTTGCCCCGGTAGAGCAGGATGATCTTGTCCGCCGTCTTCAGCGCCTCTCCCACGGCATGGGTCACGGCGATGCAGGTGATGCCCATGAGCCGGTTCAGGTCCGAGATCAGCTTGGTGATCACCGACGTCATGACCGGATCGAGGCCCGACGTGGGCTCGTCGAAGAAAAGCACCTCGGGATCGAGGGCCAGCGCCCGCGCCAGGGCAACGCGCTTCTGCATGCCCCAGGAGAGCTGGCCGGGCAAAAGGTCCTCGAAGTCCCGGAGGCCGACGAGCTCCAGCTTCATCTTCACCATGATCTTGATGATGTTCTCGTCCAGCGCCGTGTGCTCCCGCATGGGCAGGGCCACGTTCTCGGCAACGTTCAGCGACTGCAGCAGCGCGCCGTGCTGGAAGAGCATGCCGATCTTCTTCCGGTAGGGGTCCAGTTCCCTTCCCGAGAGCTTCGTCAGGTCCTGGTCGTGAAAGCGCACGCTTCCCGCATCGGGACGGAGCGCGCCGATCATGGCCTTGAGCAGCGTGCTCTTGCCGCTGCCGCTGGACCCGAAGATGTACGTGATCTTGCGCTGCTCCGCAGTGAAGCTTACGCCGTTCAGCACGGATCGTTTTCCGAAGGACTTATGCAGGTCGGTGACGGTGATCATAGTACTACAGAGATTGAGAGATTCAGAGATTAAGAAATTACGTGATACAGTGTCAAGACGACATTAAGTCCTGTATACATTCACAAGTCCTTGAAGCATCCTGCTGACCTCATCGAGGTGCGATAAGGTCTCATCATAGACGGTTTTGGGAAGATATTTCAATCGCTGTGCAATCTCCAGCTAGGCATCGAGTTCGCTCAGCGAACCCTTCGCCATCGTGAAGAAGTGCACTTTCTCCAGCTTTCCCTTGCGCGCCGACCCTTCAGCGATATTCGACGCAACAGAAACCGCAGCTCTTCGCATTTGAGCAACGAGTCCGTACTGCTCATGTGCTGGAAAATGTCCCGTAATCGCGTATAGTTCCTCGACCAGTGACATGAGCTTTTCCCAGAGCTTCAGTTTCTTATGCGGTCGTTCGCTCATCTATCCAAATCACTTAATCTCTCAATCTCTAGATCCCGTTCTCTCAATCTTACTTTCCCAATTTTTTAATCTCGATTTTC
>JAKAHZ010000140.1 GCA_021814615.1 Nitrospirota bacterium
AGGACGACCGCCCCGGTTCCGTCGCCGGTCCGCTCCGCCGTCGGTTTCACCTCGGCGCCCAGATAGCCTGCGGCAGCGTACAGGTCCGTCACCGTTTCAGCATCCTTGTCCAGCGCATCCTGGCGGTAGGGACGCTCGATGAACCACCCCGTCTTCCGCGTTGCCAGCATTCCTCTGATCTGCGACGCCGTGAAGGCGCTGTTGCCCTCGACCCGGATCTCCCGGACCAGGACGCGCGGACCTTCATGGATGAGGAAGGCAAGATCGAGCGCGCCGGGGGACGCGGTCTTCCGCGCCTCGACCTTCACATCGGCGAAGCCCGCGTCGCGATAGACATTCTCGATCTTCTCCACGCTGCTGTCGATGACCGTGTCCGACACATCCCGTTCGGACCAGATCAGGAGAAGATCGCGGAAATATTCGTTGCAGGCATCCTGGAGGACCGCCGGTCCGGGATGGTCGGGATCGAAGTGCAGCAGGTCGGGAAATTCCAGGCTGCAAAACCGGTCGTTCCCGGAGAAGGAAACCGAGACCTTCGGTCCTTCGGTCCCGCCGATATCGAGGTACGCCCGTCCGTCCTGGAAGCTCATGCTCACCGGTCCGGGCTTGGCGGCAGGATAGCCGGCGGCCACGTACTTCCGCTGGATGGCCTCCAGATCCTGGTCGAAGAGCACGTTCGTCAGGAGGGGCGCGCCTTTCCGGTTCCGCATGCTCGCCAGCAGTTCTCTCTCCGGGAATACCGTGTTCCCCTTGAAGGTGATGTCCGCGATGATGGTCTGGGCCGATTCGGTGATATAGACGTACAGCACGGCGCGGTAGGGCTGGCGGGAAGGTTCATGCCGGAAGTTCACCCGCACGCCGTAGTATCCCTCGGCCTGATACAGCGCCTGGATCGCCGTGCGGATATCGGGGAAGGTTTCCTCCCGGAGCTCCTTCCCCTCGATCCCTGTCATGGCATTCCGCAGGGCGCGGTCGGAAAGGGCATGGTTGCCCCGCAGCACGACCTTGTCGACCACCACGACGGGGAAGAGCGTATAGACAAGGCGGATGCCGCCGTCGACGGGAATGGCGTCGACGCGGATGTCCCGGAACTGCTGGGTGAGGTACAGGTAGCCGAGCCCCTGCCGCACCTCCTCGGGGGACAGCGGAGCTCCCTCCTTCACGATCAGGAGCTGCCGGAGGTTTGCGTCGTTCGGCCAGGGAACACCCGCGGCATCCCTGAGCTCGATCGTCCTGACCGTCAGCCCGGCAAGCTCCTCCGCCCCGGCGGCGGGAGGAACCAGCACTCCGCAAAACAACAGGCACAGCATCAGGATGACGGCGGCACGCATGCCGATTTTGTAACATAGCCTCGGTGTATTGTAAAGGAAAGAAAGGCCGGAGAGGGAAAAACCGTGAATTGCCGCGCGCAGCGGGAGCCGGCCTTTAGGGCCGTGCCGTGCCCGCGGGGCGCACCGATCTGAGCAGCTCGAAGACGTGATCCAGCATCTCGCGCTGCTTTTCCGCCACGAGCCGCGCCGAGGGTCCTGCATCGGGCGCCGGTGCGCCCCCCTGGGGCCGGAACCGGGAGATGAGCCCGACCAGCACGTTCTCGATCCCCCCATAGCTCTCGCCGCTGTCCATGCCGTTCCGCTTCCGCGCCGTATCGGCCTCGGCGAGAAGCCTCCGCAACGCCGCGGATGCGCCTTCGACGTGCGCATGCAGCGCCTCGTAAATGCCGGTGACCGCGTACAGGTCCTCGAGCATGAGCCGCGACAGCTGTTTCGTGAGCTCGGCAACCTCCGTCTTGAGCGATTCCAGATAGTCCTTGGTGACGCCGCCCGCCTGCACGCTGTCGCGCACCTGTTCTTTGAAGTGCCGCTTCACGTCCTCGATAAGCGCGGCCGATTTCTCGCCGTTAACCTGCACCAGCGCCAGTTTCTCGATCGACGCTTCGCAGAGCCGGCTGATCAGGACAAGGTTCTCGTTGATATACGCGGCGATATGGTACAGTTCGCCGGCCAGCATCTCCCGCCGCCGGAGGAGCGCATCGAGGTCCCGTTTTCTTTGCGCGATCATGTCCTGGAACCGGGCGATCCGGGGAAGGTCGTCGCGCTTTTTCGGGCTGAGCTTCGCCAGTTCCGCCTCGGCGGAGCGGATGAAAGCCCGGGGTTTCTGAAGATCCAGCAGCGAGAGCTGATGACGATGATACTTGAACTCCTCGATCGCGATCCGGAGGGTGTTCCGGAAAAAGGCGGAGTGGGAAAGCACGCCGAGCAGCATCCGCTCCGGGAAGTCGGGCGCGCCGCCGGTGTGCAGCCGTCCCGCCTCGAAGGCCTCGATCGCCGCGAGATAGTCCACATAGGCGGCAAGGTCGTCCCGGTGGCGCTCCCGCGCTCCCGGGGCGCGGGGCGAATCCAGGAAGGCCGCGAGGGCTTCCGGGTCGGGCTGGAGCGACTCGTTCGAATGGAATCGTATACCGAAGATGGCGGTGGTCATGGACGGAAACGCGCGGGTCAGCTGATCCTTTCGATCTCCCGCTGGAAATAGCCGTAAGCTTCCCGGTCGAAGATGCAGAATTCCGCCAGGCGGAGCGACGTCTCCTCCCGGCGCAGGAATGCCGCGGTCTCGCCGACGAGGATCGACGCGCACCGGTCCTTGGGGAACCCGAAAATGCCGGCGCTGATGGCGGGAACGGAGATGGTCTGAAAACCCCTTTCGGCGGCCGTCGCGAGGACGCTCCTGATCGCCCGGGCAAGCTTGTTGTCCTCGTCGCCCTCTCCCATGCGCGGGCCGACGGCATGAATCACGTAGCGCGCCTTGAGCCTGCCGCCGCCCGTCACCGCGACGCTCCCCACGGGCACGAACCCGACCGCGTTGCTCTCCTCCTGGATCGTCGGTCCGCCTTTCCGGGCGATGGCGCCGGCCACGCCGCCGCCGTGCTGCAGGTAGCTGTTCGCCGCGTTTACGATGGCATCGACGTCCCGTTCCGTGAGGTCCTCGGAAACGAGCCGGATGACCGTTTTCCCTATGGTTCTGGTGATCGGCTGCATGAATGCCTCCATCGTACGGAGTAGGAAGGGCGGAATGCAAGAGGCTTTTCCGCTACGTCAGACCGGCCGCTGCTGCGCAAGGAGGGAGCGAACCATGCCAAGCAGCTGGGCGGCGGTGAACGGCTTGGGAAGGAAGTGCACGCCGTCGCCGGGGATCTCCAGGTTCCGCACACTGTCCGCTGCATACCCGCTCATGAACATCGCCTTCGTCTCCGGAGCGATCTTTTGGATCGCCTCATAGGCTTCCCTGCCGTTCCTGCGCGGCATCATGACGTCCAGGATGACCAGATCGATTCCCTTCCGGGCGCCGCGGAACTTTTTCAACGCATCATCGCCGTCGACGGCCTTGATCACCCGGTAGCCTGCCCTGGTCAGCACCGCGGCTGCCAGGTCCCGAACCCCGGCATCGTCCTCGACGATCAGGATCGTACCCGATCCTCCGGCGCGCATCACTGCGGCGCGGTCCTCTGCTCCGGCAGCCGCCGCGCTCTCTGCGCTCAGAGGCAGATAGATCATGACCCGCGTGCCCTCGCCGGACCGGCTCTGGACCGTGATGTAGCCGTTGTGCTGCTTCACCACGCCGTAAACGAGCGAGAGGCCGAGGCCGGTGCCCCGCCCCACTTCCTTCGTGGTGAAGAAGGGCTCGAAGATGTTCGCGCTCGTCTGCTTGTCCATGCCCATGCCCGTGTCCCCGACCGTGAGGACCGCATAGGTCCCCGGCGCTCCGTATCCATAGGTCCGCCGGAATTCCTCGGTCAGGTCGGCCCGCGCCGTCGTGATATCGAGCCTCCCCCCGCCCGGCATGGCGTCGCGGGCGTTCGTCACAAGGTTCATGAGCACCTGCTCCAGCTGGCTGCTGTCCGCCCGCACGACGAGCTCCTCGCGAGCGAGGTCCACCGTCACCTTGATCGCCTTCCCCGCAAGGCGACGCAGCAGCTTGTCCATGCCCTGCACGATCGCGTTCATCCCAACCGGCCGGATCTTGATCACCTGCTTGCGGCTGAAGGCGAGCAGGCTCTGCGTGAGCTGCGCGGCCCGCTCCGCGGAAAGGATGATACGCTTGACGTCTTCCTGTGCGTCGTTGTCGGCGAGCTTCTCCTGTAGGATGTCGCCGTAGCCCATGATCGCCGTAAGGATATTATTGAAATCGTGCGCCACGCCGCCTGCCAGCTGCCCCACCGCTTCGAGCCGGTGCGCGAGGACCAGCTGCGATTCGAGGCGCTTCCGCTCCGTTATGTCCCGCACCACTTCGATGCCCGCGAAGAGCTCCCCGCGCGCGTCATGGACCGGGCAGACGATGATCTCGCGGTGCACCGTCCCCTCATCTGCCTGCGCGGAGACCTCCCGACGCTGCACCGTGCCCTCGCGGAAGGCCTGTGCGAGCAGGCAGTCGTCGCAGACCTGATCGCGGCCGAAATACCCCCGGAAGCACGGCTCCCCCGCATGATTCCCGTAAAGCTCGCGGTGCCTGCTGTTCTGATACAGGATGCGGTACCCCAGGTCCTGAACCGAAATGCCGTCGCCCAAGGCTCCCAGCACCGCTTCGAGTTTGTTCTTCTCCCGTATCGCCACATCCTCGGCGCGCCGCCGGTCGGTCAGGTCGCGGGCAACGGAAACCAGGTACTCGCGCTCGTCGTGCGTGATGTGCCGGACGCTGACCTCCACGGGAAACCGCGAACCGTTCTTGCGCTTCTGCTGCGTCTCGAAGAGAGCGTAGCCGTGGGCGCGCACGCGGTTCACCAGGCGCATCCAGGAACTGCGGTCGCGCACGTTCATGGCAATGTCCGTGATCTTCTTCGCCAGCAGTTCCTCGCGGCCGTAGCCCAGGCTGGAGCAGGTTTTGTCGTTCACGTAGAGGATCTGGCCGGTCTCGGGGCGGATGATCAGGATGGCGTCGTTGGACTGGTTGATCAGGAGCTGGAACAGCGACAGGTCTTCTTCGAGACGGCGGGCGGGCGCGAATCGCTCCTCATGCAGGGAGGAGCCTTCCGCGGATCTGACCGTGAACTTCTGTTTCTCCGGCGACATCGTGCTGCTCTCGTACTGCCTGTCCTTGACTGTAACCTAGTATAGCACGTACTTCTGCCGGCAGCCGGCAGAGGAACAAAAAGGGCCCGGATTCACGGGCCCCTCCATTGATATAGAAGACTCTGTTAACGAAACGAGATGGGCGCTTTATTGATCCCGGACGATGATGTGATGCAGTGCCCCGGGGGCGTCAAGGCGAGCTTTGCGAGGCATGGGGCGATCATAACAAACTCACAACAGGGTATCAATAACTACAGATTCAAGTCTGACCCCATACGGTCTCTAACCCGTATTGGACAGGCAAGGAGCCGAAGCTTTTCTGGTCCCCGCTCCGCGGGGAAAGGGTCACGTACAGCAACACCAGCGAGACCTTAATCCAGATGGGTGACTGGTACAGTGAAGAAACTGATGCCGAAACTGAATGAAACTACGGCAATGGTGAGAGATCGATGACGAATATATTGACGAGAAAATTTCATTTTCTCGTCAAAGGGTGGGCTTTTTCGCTTGACAGGGCGCCTTCAAATGGGTGACCCTATAGGTTCCCTGTCACCGGCGTAACGCCGACGAGGCCAACACCGATGGGTGACTGGTGCAGTGAAGCTTGTCCTCGCGAAGGCGGGGAACTGACGTCGAATGGGTGAAACTGCGGCAACTATCTGGAGTCGTTACCTGTAAACGCAATTCGTGACTAGTGCAAATGGGTGACCCTATTGTTCGGTATAGGATGTCCCCGAAGTTCTCCTAAATGTCCCCAGCCCTTATTTCTTTCTGTATAGATTAACTGCGACAAGCAACATATTCATTGCTATTGCTGACTGTACAACAGGGCTAGCTCCATAGTTTTTAACGTTGAGAAAGAATATTATTGTTGCTATCCCAATCAGAAATAAAGCGATTGCCTTATTCATAATATTACGCATTACTGACCTCTTCACAGATAATATCGTTATTGAACCAGCCAAGCGTGACGTCTCTCAGCAATCAGACAATCCCCAAAATGAAACTGTCTCAGAATTTGCGATTGAAACGTCATTCCAGCTTAAATTGCGAACTATAGCCCTAAACTTAATCCGGCATACATTTCGTGCAGTGAAGCACAGCTAAAGCGAATGTGGCAGCCTGATAGTAGGTTATCGGATTGTTGAGATTCTTTATGAATATTTGGGCTATTAATTCCGTAAACTGTCCTTCCAGCTTGAAATTCAAATCATCTAATAGGGTCAGGTCTTGCGGCTTGAAATCTACCTTTCGCCGGTAACAATCCTGCTGATGGATGAGTAATGCATGTTGAGGTGATCGGCTATTTCTCTCTGGCTGTACAGATGTTTCTCAACTGCCTCTACGATCTTTCTGTTCCGCTTTTTCTTATTGCCTGCGACCCCTGCAGTAAATATCTTCTCCAATTCCGGACGGCTCGCATACCGCTGGCTGCGAGGTATCTCTGGCATATCCTTATGCTTCTTCAGATAGTCCACCAGTTTGTCGCCGAACGCTTCTTCGCCCAGGATCGCCTGCCCGCGCACCTCATGCCAAATGGCCTTGCCGATCCCCCAACTGATGAATTGCCGGTATTCCTGTTCTGCTTTGTTTCTCTTGCCGCTGAACTGACCCAGGACCCAGTCGATAGTAAGACAGGGATGCGCCTTCACCTTTCCCGCTGTGGCAGCATAACTCGACCAGGCATAGTGGCTTGGTGTCTCTACCATCTTTGAGCGAACGGGATTCAGGACCACGTAGCGGCACACTTCCAGAAGATGGCTGTCCTTCTGGATCAGAATTGCACTGTATCGTCCCTGGAACAGATGGCCCGTTCTGCCATGTTGCTTGTTGAAAAGCTGCGTATATACGCCGTTTAGTTGTCGCATGCCGAGGGAAAGATTGCCGTCGGGTGTTTCGATCAGGAGATGGTAATGGTTGGTCATCAGGCAGTATGCGTGACAAATCCAATTGTACCGTTTATTGACGTGCTGGAGGGTATTGAGGAAGTTCTGCCGATCCGCATCATCTTTGAACACGGGCTTTTTCTCGTTGCCCCGCGATGTCACATGATACACAGCACCGGCGTACTGTATGCGGAGAGGACGGGCCATGGGCAAAAACTATCAGAACGACCGACAAATGTCAAGCCGCAAGACCTGACCCTATAGGTTCTCTGGAGGTCGAAAGTGCCGCATTGGCGACCTGGCCTGATGCTGCAACCGCGGTCCTCCTGGTCCCATCCCAGGTGAAATGGACGTCGTTAGCCCCGCCGAAGGTGTTGGAGTAGATGGGGTTAATGATCGTCAGATTGTTCCCTGTCGTATCCACGCAAACGGACGTGGGAGCGTGCGAACAAATTCCCGTCGCCGGGGCGCAGGAGTCGGTTGTGCAGGCGTTGTTGTCATTGCAGCTGAACACGTGTCTGCATCCTGTCTGCATATCGCAGGAATCGATCGTGCACGCATTTCCGTCGTTGCAGTCGATCGTTGTGTGGCTGACGATGCCAGTCGCGACATCGCACGTATCGGCGGTGCAGGCGTTGTTGTCATCGATATTGATCGGGGTAAACACGCATCCCGACGCCGGATCGCAGACATCCGCTGTGCAGGCATTGTTGTCATCGCAACCGATCGGGGTGAATACGCAGCCGGTCACGGCATCGCAGGAATTGGTCGTGCAGGCATCGTGATCGTCACAGGTCCTGAGAACGCACAGGTCGGGAACATCGAACAGCTCTGCCGAAACGAGTTCCCCGTTGCCATCATCTCCTCCTGCGACCAGCACCTTTCCGCCGGGGAGAAGCACTGCGGCAGACCTCTGGCGTGCTTTTGTCATGAGCCCGGCATCAGACCAGACGCCCATGACGGGATCGTACAGTTCCGCCGAATTGTACCAGATGCTGTCATTGCCTCCTCCCGCGACAAGCACATCGCCGCTTTGCAGAAGTGTCGCCGTGTTCCATCTGCGGGGTGAAGCCATCGACCCGGTAGACGTGCACGTT
>JAKAHZ010000141.1 GCA_021814615.1 Nitrospirota bacterium
CCGCCGCCGATGACGATGGCGATCTGGATGCCGTGGCTGTGAATCTCCTTGATCTCCGAGGCGATGGTATCGATCACCCGGAGATCGATACCGTGACCCTGGCCGCCCATGAGGGCCTCGCCGGAAAGCTTGAGCAGGATGCGCTTATACGGTGAAGGCATGGAAAACCTCGTAGGTAAGAAGGGAAGAGGGAAAGAAGGCGAGAAGGTCGTGGCAGCGGTCGTGGCAATTCGTTCCGCGCACCTTCCTGCGTTCTTACCTTCCTCCCTTCGGATTTTAACTACTTCAGTTGTGCGGCCACTTCGGCGGCGAAGTCTTCTTTCTTCTTCTCGATGCCTTCGCCGAGCTGCATCCGGACGTACCGCTTGACCTGCGCGGCCTGCAGGATGTTCTTGACCTTCTGCTTGCCGTCGGGATCCTTGACGAAGATCTGCTCCAGGAGACAGGTGTCGCCGTAGTACTTTTCCATTTTGCCGTCGACGATCTTGCCGATCACGTTGGCCGGCTTGCCGGTCTGCTTGGCCTGCTCCTCGCAGATCGCGCGCTCGCGGCTCACCGCGTCGGCGGGGACGGCGTCCCGGGAAAGATAGAGCGGGTTGGCCGCGGCGATGTGCATCGCCACGTCCTTGCCCAGCTGATCGTTTCCGCCGGTGAATTCCACCATGACGCCGATCTTGGCGCCGTGCAGGTAGATCGCGATGTTGTCGCCCGTTTGGATGCGCTCGAAGCGGCGTATCGAGATGTTCTCGCCGATCTTCTGGACCAGGGCGTTGCGCTTCGCCTCCACGGTCTCGCCATCCAGCGAAAGCTGGGAGAGCGCAGCCACATCGGCCGGCGCCTTCTCGGCGACGAGCGCTGCCAGCGCCCGGGCGAACTTCTGGAAATCCTCGTTCTTGGCGACGAAGTCGGTCTCGCTGTTCACCTCGACGAGCACGCCCACGCCCTGCTGCTGCGCCGAGGCGATCATGCCTTCCGATGCCACGCGGGTCGCCTTCTTGGCCGCCGCGGAGAGGCCCTTCTTGCGCAGGAGATCGACGGCCTTCTCCATGTCGCCGCCCGTCTCCTCCAGCGCCTTCTTTGCTTCCATCATGCCTACGCCGGTTTTCTCACGCAGGTCCTTGACTGCCGATGCCGATATTGCCGCCATGGTAAATGAAACCCCTTTCGTATAGTAGTCGGATGTGCCGGGAACGGAAAAACGGGAAAGCGCGTATGGTTCTATTCCGCGCCTCCCTCTGCCGCTGCCGGCGCTTCGGCGGGAGTTGCCGCGCCGGCGGCCTTCGCCGCTTCCATCGCCTCGCCTGCTTCCTTGGCGATGGCCTGGCGGCCTTCGATCACCGCGTCGGCGACCTTCGAGGCCATGAGGCGGATCGCGCGGATGGCGTCGTCGTTGCCGGGGATCACGTAGTCGATCGGGTCGGGATCGCAGTTCGTGTCCACCACCGCCACGACGGGGATGCCGAGCTTGTTTGCTTCATGGATGGCGATGGCTTCGTTGCGCGGATCGATGACGAAAATGAGCGACGGAAGATCGGGCATGGTCTTGATGCCCACGAGGATCCTCTCGAGCTTCATGCGCTCCTTCTCGAGGCCCGCCACTTCCTTCTTGGTGAGCTTCTCGTAGGTGCCGTCTTCCTTCATCTTCTCGATCTTCTTGAGCCGGTCGATGCTTTTCTTGACCGTCGCGTAGTTGGTCAGCATGCCGCCGAGCCAGCGGCTCGACACATAATACATGCCGCAGCGCTTCGCTTCCTCGGTGATGGCGTCCTGCGCCTGCTTCTTGGTGCCGACGAAAAGGATGTCTTTGCCCTGGGAGGCGGAGGTGCGGACGAAATCGTAGGCTTCCTTGAACAGCTTGAGGGTCTTCTGGAGATCGATGATGTAGATCCCGTTCCGCTCTCCGAAGATGTACTTCTTCATCTTGGGGTTCCAGCGTTTTGCCTGGTGACCGAAATGTACGCCTGCTTCCAACAGCTCCTTCATGGTGATCGTGGACATGGATGTCCCTCCTTCTGGTTTTCCCTCCGCGCCGATCATCCCCGCCCCAGATCCGTCCCTAGACGGACACCCTGCGGCAAGTCCCGGTCGCGTGTGGATTTTAAGATGGCCCGTTTCAAAGGGCGACCCATAAAATACCATATTGATACTATGGGTTCAAGAAAAAAGTGCTCCTTTTTTCCTTAAATAAGGAGTATGATGCTGCCCGGGTAACAGCCAAGAAACTATCCGTATAGGTGGATTCCGATGCAAAGTGAACGGTATAACCATCCGGGAAACAACAGGAATTCTGCGCCGGTCATCGGGACGGCCCCGGGGAGAAAAATCTTGCCAGGACCCATAAAACGCTTGACAAATATCATTTAATTGTTTATATTCGACCTTCTTACAACAATTTTTACGAAGGCGGGAGTCATGGCTACCTATTCGGCAAAGGCATCAGAAGTGAAACGGAACTGGTTTATCGTCGACGCCAACGGTAAGACGCTCGGACGGCTTGCGTCGCAGGTCGCGGCGGTGCTCAAGGGAAAGACGAAGCCGATCTTCACGACCCATGTGGACACCGGCGATTTCGTGATCGTCGTGAACGCGGACAAGATCCATCTGACGGGCAAGAAGCTCGACCAGAAGGTCTACTATCGCCATTCCGGGTATCCAGGCGGGCTCAAGGCGGTCACGGCGGGCACGCTGATCAAGTCCAAGCCCGAGCGGATCATCAAGATGGCCGTGCAGGGCATGCTGCCCAAGACGCAGCTGGGCAAGTCCATGCTGTCGAAGCTCAAGGTCTATGCCGGCGACAAGCACCCCCACGCGGCCCAGCAGCCCGTGGAAATGAAAATCGCCTAATTCAGGTTTATCGAAGGAAGTTCAGCGTCCGGCCCGAAGGCCGGCGGATGGAGGAGTGAATGTCAGCAGCATCGGTATCCCGGTTCTATGCGACCGGCAGACGGAAGAATTCAATCGCCCGGGTCTGGATGATGCCCGGCAGCGGAAAGATCATGGTGAACGAGCGGCCCGCTGACCAGTATTTCGGCCGCGATGTGCTCAAGATGATCATCCGCCAGCCTTTTGAGGTGACGGGCACCATCGACAAGTTCGACGTGCTCGCCACGGTCAACGGCGGCGGCGAGACGGGCCAGGCCGGCGCGATCCGTCACGGCATCTCCAAGGCGCTCCTGAACGTGGACACCGAGGCGAAGGGCAAGCTGCGCAAGGAAGGGCTGCTCACGCGCGACCCCCGCTCCAAGGAGCGCAAGAAATATGGTCAGAAGGGCGCACGCGCCCGGTTCCAGTTCTCGAAGCGTTAAGCAGAGGGACCAGGTCGCGGCAGCCGCGGAGCCGTCACCGGAGAGGGCAGATCGATCACATTGGATACGAACTGCGCGCATAATTGATCAACGAGGGAAGGTGATGACGCCTTCCCTTTTTTTTTCACAACCGCGGTCAGCGACGCGCAGTGGAAGCATTAGCAATGAACAGCAAGATCAGAATAGCTATCGTGGGATCCAGCGGGTACACGGGCGGGGAGCTCTACCGGATCCTGCTCCTGCATCCCGCCGCCCAGGTGACGACGGTGACGTCGGAGAAGTCCGCCGGCAAACCGATCACCGACATCTTTCCGCACCTGTCGGGACTGACCTCGCTCGTCTGCGAGCCCCTCGATCCCGAGGTTATCGCCCGGAAAGCGGATGTTGCCTTCCTGGCGCTTCCGCATGTGACCGCCCAGGAGGCGGGATTCCGTTTCCACAAGCTCGGCCTCAAGGTC
Organism: Nitrospirota bacterium; assembly: GCA_021814615.1. Classification (GTDB taxonomy): domain Bacteria; phylum Nitrospirota; class UBA9217; order UBA9217; family UBA9217; genus JAKAHZ01. The sequence goes on from JAKAHZ010000141.1 coordinate 3,764, forward strand.
GTGGATCTCTCCGCCGATTACCGGCTTGCCGACCCGGCTGTCTATGAGACGTGGTACGAGCATTGCCATCAATATCCCGACCTGCTCAAGACCGCGGTCTACGGGCTGCCTGAGCTGCATCGGGAGCGGATCCGCACAGCGTCGCTCATCGCGAATCCCGGGTGTTATCCCACGAGCGCCATCCTGGGCCTTGATCCGGCGGTGCGGGAGCGGATCGTGGATGTGCGAACGATCGTGATCGATTCAAAGTCCGGAGTGTCCGGAGCGGGCAGAAGCCCGGGCCTTTCCTATCATTTCCCCGAGGCGAACGAGGCGTTCATGGCCTATAAAGTCGGCACGCACCGCCACACGCCGGAGATCGAGCAGGAAATCTCGCGCCTGGCAGGCAGCCCGGTGACGCTGTCCTTCACGCCCCACCTGGTGCCGATGAACCGCGGGATCCTGACGACGATCTATGCGAACCTCCTGTCGCCGATGGATACGGGCAAGCTGCACGCGATCTACGAAGAATGCTACCGCAGCGAGCCCTTTGTGCGCGTGCTGCCGGTCGGCCAGTTCCCGAACGTCCGGAATGTGCGGGGCTCGAACTTCTGCGACCTGGGCGTGTACGCGGACCGGCGCACGGGCCGCGCCGTGATCGTGACGGCCATCGACAACCTGGTGAAGGGGGCGTCGGGGCAGGCGGTGCAGAACATGAACCTCCTGATGGGGCTCGAGGAAACCGCGGGGCTCCGCTTCGCCGGACTGTTCCCCTAAAGAGAACGCATAACCACAACCGCCGCAGCCGGGAGGCTCCGGCGGGACTTACTTGTTATCGAGGATAAAGCCATGAAAAACGTCGATCCGAAGAATCTGTCCGTTCCCGGATTCAAGGTCTGGGGCATCCACTGCGGTATCAAGAAGACGGACAAGAAAGACCTGGCGCTGATCGTCTCCGACCGCGAAGGCACGATTGCCGGCGTCTTCACGAAGAACCGTGTGAAGGCCGCCTCGGTCGTGCTCGACGCGGCGAAGGCGAAGTCCGGCAAGGGCCAGGTGATCATCGCGAACAGCGGATGCGCCAACGCCTGCACGGGAAAACAGGGCATGATCGACGCAAAGGAGACGGTGGAGATCGCCGCCCAGGAGCTGGGCGTGAAGCCCGAGCTGGTGTACGTGGCCTCCACCGGCGTGATCGGCGAGCAGCTTCCCGTGCCGAAGATCAGGACGGGCATTGCGACCGCCGTGGGCCTGTTGACACCGGCTGGATGGGGCCAGGCAGCCGAAGCGATCATGACGACGGACCTCTATCCCAAGACGGCGGCGGTGCAGGAGGAGATCGGCGGCAAGACCGTCACGGTCGCGGGCATTGCCAAGGGATCGGGCATGATCCATCCCGACATGGCCACCATGCTCTGCTTCATCGTCACCGACGCAGCGGTGCCGGCGCCGATGCTGCGGAAGATGCTCGCGGATTCCGCGGACCGGTCCTTCAACTGCATCACCGTCGACGGGGATACGAGCACCAACGATCTCGTTCTCGCCCTGGCGAACGGCGCCGCGGGAAACAGGAAACCCGCTCCGGGGAGCAAGGACGCGAAGAAGTTCCAGGCCTGCCTGGACAGCGTCATGCGGTCGCTGGCCATGCAGGTGGTGAAGGACGGCGAGGGCGCGACGAAATTCATCGAGGTGACGGTCAGGGGCGCGAAGAATCCGGCGGAAGCGCAGCGGGCCGCTTATGCCATTGGCCGCTCCGCCCTGGTCAAGACCGCAATTTTCGGCGAGGATGCCAATTGGGGCAGGATCATGGCGGTCCTGGGCAGCTGCGGCGTGGATATGGAGGAGTCGCGCACCGACATCTCCTTCGGCGGCAAGACCAACCTCGTGGAGAAGGGCGTCACCCTGGGCAAGCAGGCGGAGAAAGAGGCAACGGCAGCACTTAAGCAGCGGGAAGTGCGCCTCAGCGTGGATCTGCACAAGGGCAAGGGGGAGTTCACGATCTGGACCTGCGATCTCTCTTATGAATATGTGAAGATCAACGCTGCGTACCGGAGCTAGCGGGGGCCGGAACCGCAGGAAATTCAATAAAATTTCCCCTTGACAACAGAAGGGCAAGTTGTTAAGTTTACCTTTTCCTCATCTGATCGGTTGACGATTCAGATGATTGTTCTGGAAAATCAATGTGGTAGAGCCGGGAGGGGGGTGTCAGGAACAGTGCCGAGCATACGGTTACGCGAAAACGAGCCTTTCGAGGCCGCGCTCCGGAGATTCAAGAAGAGCATCGAGAAGGAAGGCATTCTCTCGGAAGTGAAGAAGCGCGAGCATTATGAGAAACCGAGCGTGAAGAAAAAGAAGAAGGCGATTGCCGCGCGCAAGAAAGCGGCGAAGACCGCGCGCATGTACCGCAACGGATAAGATCCGTCCGCGCAATCTGCAGAGGATCAGGGGAATCCATGGGCTTACGGGAAACGATCGACGCCGACATCAAGAATGCCATGAAGAGCGGGGAGAAGGACAAGGTCTCCGCCCTGCGCATGCTCACTGCGGCCATCAAGAACAAGATGATCGAGAAGCGTCCCGCCGACCTTACGGAGAACGACATCCAGGACACGGTGCGGTCGCTGATCAAGCAGCGCAAGGATTCCATCGAGCAGTTCGCCAAGGGCGGCAGGCAGGACCTGGCGGATAAGGAATCCGCCGAGGTTGCCGTCCTCGAGGTCTATCTTCCCCAACAGCTTCCCCGCGAAGAGGTCGAACGCATCGTTAAGGACGTCATCAGCCAGACCGGCGCGCAGGGGGCAAAGGACATGGGCAAGGTGATGAAGGCGCTCATGCCGGTGCTCGCGGGCCGTGCGGACAACAAACTGGTGAGCGAACTGGTGAAAAGTTCTTTAGGATAACATCCCGGCGTGCACAACAGGCAGGATCGCGCATGGAACGAACGTGAAATGATATGATGAAGGGGGCCGTCCGAACGGGAGGCCCCCTTTTTTGTCCCTCTTGCCCGGTCTTCAGGTCTTCCTGATATCTGTTCTCACGGGATGCATACGGGCCCGGCTGAGACGGGCAGCATCCGCAGCAGGCATTCCCGTTTTTTGTGCCGTCACGCAGCAATCGACCGGAAAAGGAGCTTTACCCCGTGACGCTGAGAGAATTCTTCGATCTCGCCATCCAGACCGGCATCAATGCCGATCCCCGCGGCCGGGAAGCAGCCCTCCAGGATCTTTCGGAAACCAGAAAAAAATTCGACGAGCTGAAGCCGGAGGATCGGGAGTCCTTCGACCAGGACCGGCTGACGAATCCCTATGCCGACAGCAGGATCCTCCACGGCGATCCGGACCGGCAGGTCCGGAAGGTGATGGTCGGCATCGACGTGGAAACGCCGGAATTGCTCCTTGCTGACCGTCTGAACGAGAAGGGGGCCGGCATCGACTTGGTGCTGGGCCACCATCCCGAGGGACGAGCCTACGCCAGCTTCTACGAAGTGATGCGGATGCAGGCCGATATCCTGAACCGCTTCGGCGTGCCCATCAACGTGGCGGAGTCCCAGCTCGGGAACCGGATGAAGGAAGTGGCGCGGAGCGTGCTGCCCTCGAACCACACGCGACCGGTGGATGCCGCGCGGCTCCTGGGTCTCGCCTACGCCTGCATCCATACGCCGGCGGACAATCTCGTGGCGGGCCATCTGCAGTCCCTCTTCGACCGTGAAAAGCCGGGCAGGCTCAGGGACCTGGTGAAATTGCTCAAGGACATTCCCGAGTACCGCGAAGCAGGCCGCGTGAACGCCGGTCCGCGGATCTTCATCGGCAGCGACGACAGCCGGCCGGGAAGGATCTTCGTGGACATGACCGGCGGAACGTCGGGGCACAAGGACACGATCGAGCGGCTCTCGCAGTCCGGCGTGGGCACCGTGGTCTGCATGCACATGTCCGAGGATCACCGCAAGGAGGCGGAGAAGCACCATCTGCGCGTGGTCATCGCGGGTCACATCGCCAGCGACACGCTCGGCCTGAACCTGCTGCTCGACGCGCTGGCGGCCCGCGAGCGGCTCGAAGTGCTCGAGTGCTCGGGATTCAAACGGGTGAAACGAACATGAAGGCACGGCGCTTTGCCGTGCCTTTTTCCGTCTCATGATGAACGACCATACCCTGCGGGTGCTGGAATACGACCGGCTCCGGGAGATCGTCGCGCGTTTCGCCGTCTCCCCGCCGGGCAGGGACCGCGTGCTGGAGCTGCTGCCCGCGACGGACGAGGAGATCGTGCGGCGGCGGCTGGCGGAAACGAAGGAGCTC
>JAKAHZ010000142.1 GCA_021814615.1 Nitrospirota bacterium
GCAGCGGCCTGGCGCCCGATTCGCTGATCATGGGCATCATGGAGCAGCGGCTGCAGGAGAAGGATTGCGAAAAGGGCTTTCTGCTCGACGGTTTCCCGCGCACCATTCCCCAGGCCGACGAGCTCGAGAAGCTGCTCAAGAAGATCAACATCAAGCTCGACCTGGTGGCGAACATCGACGTTCCCCGCGATGTGATCCTGGACCGCCTGACCACGCGCCGCACCTGCTCCAACACGTCGTGCCAGGAGATCTACAACGTGAAGAGCAATCCGCCGGCGCCCGGCGACAAGTGCAAGAAGTGCGGCAGTCCGGTGATCCAGCGCGCCGACGAGACCGTGGAGGCCATCGGCAAGCGGCTCGACGTGTACAACGAGAAGACCGCGCCGCTCATCGGCTACTACGACAAGAAGGGCATGCTGCTCACGATCAAGGAAGCCTCGAGCGACGGTGTCGTGAATGCCATCACGAAGGGCATCGCGGCGAAGAAGTAAGAGCGTCGTACCGCATGCCGCTACCGCGTACCAGCTGAGGCGGGAGGGATCTCCTCCCGCCTTTTCTTTGCCCTTCGGTAAAAAGAATGCTACACTGAAAGCAAGAGAAAATGCCCTTCAATCTTATCGATAAGAAGATCCTTCTGGCCGACGATTCGGCCATTATGCGCATGGTGCTCTCGCTCCATCTTCGACGGTTCACCGGTGCGACGATCACCCTGGCGATGAACGGCAGGGAAGCGCTGGCAAAGCTTTCCCAGGAGCGCTTCGACCTGCTGCTGACGGACATCAACATGCCGGAGATGAACGGCATCGAACTGATCCGCGCCGTCCGGCAGAGCCTACGAAGCGACATCCCGATCGTCATCATCACGACCAAGGGCGAGACGCGCGACCGTGATGAAGGCATGGCGCAGGGCGCCGACGGATATCTCACCAAGCCCGTGAACGTCAAGGACCTCATCACCACGGTCATCGACCGCGTGCAGGAGCGGGAGTTCTCCGGCCGCGCCACTTCCCGCTGACAGCCCTTTCCCCGCTCCTCGTCGCTTTTCCGAGAACCCCGTTCCCATCCTTCGATCCTCTGATCTGCATCATAGGCGCTCATCCTCTCTGTTCGGTATAATTGTCCCAGCGCAACAGGATACTTAATCCACGCACGACCGGAGGACGTCATGGAACTGAGCACCAAGACGAAGGTAAACGATCTCATCGCGAAGTATCCCTTCCTGAAGGACTACCTGATCGGCCTGAATCCCGAGTTCAAGATGCTCGACAACCCCTTCATGCGCAAGACCGTGGGCAGGATCGCCTCGCTCGGCAAGGTGGCCATGATCGGCGGGATGGACCTCCGCAAACTCCTGGACGGGATCGCGGCGGAGATCAAGACCCGCGCCGGAGAGACGGTCGTCGTGCTGGCCGGCGAGGCAGGAGCCACGGAGGACGAGGCGCGCATCGACGCGATGAAGAACATCATCAAGGATCTTCACGCGGGCAAAGACGTGGAGAGCCAGCAAAAGAAGTTCCACGAGTTGATCACGGACGTGGCTCCCTGGGAGATCGCCCAGATGGAGCAGCGCCTGATCAGCGAAGGCATGCCCGAGACGGAGATCAAACGGCTCTGCGACGTGCACGTCAAGGTTTTCCAGGAGGCGCTGGAGCACAAGACCGTGCCCGGCCTGCCGGCGGGCCATCCGGTGCACACGCTGATGCTCGAGAATCGGGCCGCTGAAGCCATTCTTTGCGAGGCCGAGGCGGTGGGTGACTTCGCAGGCGAGAAGGACAAGCTGCTCGGATTGCTCGACCGGCTTGCCGGGATCGACAAGCATTTCGTCAGGAAGGAGAACCAGCTCTTCCCGGTCCTGGAGACCCGCGGCATTACCGGCCCGTCCAAGGTGATGTGGGCGCTGCACGACGACATCCGCGGCCTCCTCAAGGATGTGCGCAAGCGCGTGGCGGACGGGAAAATGGAGAAGGTCGCCCTGGAGGCGCTGACCAAGATGGTGCGAGACATGATCTACAAGGAGGAGCATATCCTCTTCCCCATGGCGCTCGAAACGCTTTCCGAGGAGGAATGGGGAAAGGTCGCCATGGGCGAGGATGAGGCGGGGTATGCCTGGATCAAGCCGGAAGCGAAGTGGCGGCCGGCTGCGGAGGCTGCTTCGCCCGCTGCTTTCGCGGGCTCTGCGGGCAGCCTGAACCTGGACACCGGACGGCTGACTGTGGAGCAGGTGAATCTGATGCTCACGCATCTGCCCGTTGACCTCTCGTTTGTGAACGAGAACGACGAGGTGGCCTACTATTCCGCATCGCCGGAGCGCATCTTTCCCCGGAGCCCCGGCGTGATCGGCAGGAAGGTCCAGAACTGCCATCCGCCCAAGAGCGTGGACATGGTGGAGAAGATCCTGAAGGCCTTCAAGGACGGGTCCAGGAACGTCGCCGAGTTCTGGATCCAGATGCGCGGCAGGATGCTGCACATTCGGTACTTCGCCGTGCGCGATGCGGAAGGGAAGTACCGCGGCTGCCTCGAAGTTTCCCAGGACATCACGAATATCCAGAAACTGACGGGCAACAAGCGGCTGCTGGATTGGGAGTAGTAACAACGAACTGGTGCTGGCGAAAAGCAAAGCGATACCGGATCATCCGGTATCGCTTTTGTGTTGCGTACGCCGAACCGCGGGTTGTTATTTCCTGGTGAACAGGGGCAGGTAGTTAGCGAACCCGTCCTTTGCCAGGTCCTCCTTGGGAATGAACCGCAATGCAGCAGAGTTCATGCAGTAGCGGAGTCCCGTGGGCGGCGGGCCGTCGTTGAATACATGGCCGAGATGGGAGTCTGCATGCTTGCTCCTGACCTCCGTGCGCACGGAGAACCAGCTTCGGTCCTCGCGGGTCACGATATTCTCGGGGTCCAGCGGTTTGGTGAAACTGGGCCAACCGGTGCCGGATTCATACTTGTCGATCGAGCTGAACAGCGGTTCGCCCGATACGACATCCACGTAGATGCCGTCCCGGTGGTTGTCCCAGTATTCGTTCCTGAACGCCGGTTCAGTGCCTTCCTGTTGCGTCACCTTGAACTGCATCGGCGTCAAGGTCTTTTTCAGCTCTTCCGTCGATGGTTTCATAAAAGTTTTCTCCGAGAATCCCTGCTTTTCCTGCGTGGCGGCACCCCCATAGGCGTGCACCGGAAGAACGGGCAGGAGCAGCAGGGCTCCGATGATGATGCTTTTGAGCATGGCTGAAACCTCTCTTCCTTGTCTTTTCTGATTATACACCCGGGGACACGAACCGCGGCGTCAAGCAAAAGCGGGATGGCGACAGGGACGGCGATCTTTCTGCGGCTGACCGTTCGGGAGGATCGCTCTTTCGCAGAGTGGCGAGAGTGCGGCGCCAAGTGAAAGGATCTGACGATGCAGGCATGGCGTTACTTGCTATCCGCATCTCCGCCCCGGGGATGCCCGTCGGGCAAGTTCCCGTCTTTCCCGTTGACGGGAGAAAATGATATGCGGCTGATGTGCAGGACCGCCAGATTCACCGCTGCAATCAGGAGCCCGACAATGACGAGGAAGAGGCGCTTCATGGTTCACTTCCCTCTACTTCGACTGTACCGCCGGAATCTCAATAAGTCAAATATAACTTTGACTTTATAGCCTGCCGGTTCTATACTCGACACAGGAGGAAAGAATCGTATGCAGCGAAGAACCGCGAAGGAAGAACCTGCAGCCCGGACCCGGGAAGGCATTCTGCGGCTGCTTCTGAAGGAGCCGCGGACCGTGGAAAGGCTGGCTACTGAGCTCGGGGTGACGAAGAATGCCGTCCGGGCGCAGCTTGTCCTCTTGCAACAGGAAGGAGCTGTGGAAATCCGGGGAACGGTGAAGGGAACGAGGCGGCCGTCGGTCGTCTACGGGACCCGCGCAAGCGCGGATGTGCAGTATTCCCGGGCCTATCCGGCAGTGCTGACCCATCTGGTAAAGGTCCTCGCGAACCGGTCGGAGCCCCGCCGGTTCGGAAGCCTCATGCGCGACCTTGGACGGGATATCGCGGATTCCGCCGCGCCGCTTTCAGGAACGCCCCGGCAACGGATCGAAGGGGCAGTGGGATTTCTACGGTCGCTAGGCTCGCCTGCGGAGGTGATCAAGGGGGACGGCCATGTCCTGATCGCGAGCAACGGCTGTCTGCTGGCACAGGTTGTTGCCGAGGAGCCGCGCACCTGCAAGGCCATGGAGTCGCTTCTTCACAACCTGACCGGGCTCCCGGTTACGGAGCGCTGCGATCACACCGCTCATCCCAGCTGTCGGTTTGAATTCACACTCAAACCGGAAGAGCTTGAGAAGTTCAAGAGCGCAAGACGGAATCCCTGATCCGTTCGTTTAGATTCAAAGAAAGGAATACGAGACATCGTCCCCGAAGGGTATCTCTTACTTCCGGGGTTTCGTTTTTCTTGTGGGAGGAGCATTCCAGGGATCGTCCGGCCAGGGATGTTTGGGATAGCGGCCTTTGAGGTCCTTCTTCACGTCAGGGTAGACGGCGTTCCAGAAATTTCTCAGGTCCCGGGTGATCTGGACCGGACGCCGCGCCGGGGAGAGCAGGTGGAGCAGCACGGCAACGCGGCCGTCGGCGATCTGCGGCGTATCGGCGAGACCGAAGAGTTCCTGCAGCTTGACCGCGAGGACCGGCAGCTCGCCTGACGCGTAGTCGAGGCTGATCCTGCTGCCGCTGGGAACGGTGAGGGCGAGCGGCGCCCGGCTATCGAGCAAACGCTGCTGGTCCCAGGAAAGACGCGCCTTGAGCGCTGCGGCGAGATCGACGTTCGAAAGAGCCTGGGCTGTGCGAACGCCGGTCAGCCAGGGGAGGAGCCACGCTTCGGGCTCTGCCAGAAGGTGCTGATCGGAAATGTCGGGCCACGCTTCCTCGGGAAAGGTTTGTTTCACGAGCGCCACGCGTGCCTGGAGCTGCCGGGCGGCAGCGCTGAAGGAAAGTGCGATCTGGCCGGTCCTGACCAGTTCACACCATAACGCGCCGAGCTCGTCGTCGGTGACTGCTGCGGGTCTCGATGACAGGACGAGCTGGCCCAGCCGGTCCTCGACAGCAGCGTTGATCCTGCCCGATTGCCGGTCCCAGCCGACGCGGCGTTCCGTCGTTATCGCATTCCCCAGTTCGCTCCTGATCAGCTCTTCCGGAACCGCGGCGGCCAGATGGATGACTCCTTCTGCTCCTTCACCCGCATCAGCATGCATGACGATGAGATATTGTTCATTGAGAAGATGGCTGCTGCGCGGGAGCCGAACAGCCCGGCCCTGCCGGAGAACGTAACTTCCTGCGGCGAGATCGTCTCTCCGCTTGCAGATGCGGTCGGGATAAGCGGCAAGCAGCAGGCGCGTGACGAGGACTGCGTGATTTCCTGCCGGATGTGCGTCGGCATTTGCACGCAACAGGCGAAAAAGCTGAGCTGATGTTCGTTCGATCGCTTTAAAAGCATGGACATCAAGATCCCCGGAAATACGGCGTGATCGGCCCTGTCCCATTGCCTCGACGCGCGACAGGATATCGGGATCGCGTGCATCCCTTGTCCCCGGCGTTTTGCGGAAGATATCGCGTTCGGACAAGAGAGCGGCAAGGTCTGCGCCGAGGCGGGAAGCGCCGAGTTGGCGGGACAGGAGCAGAAGCCTGGCGAGCCGGGGATGGAGCGGGAGTGCGGCCATCTCGCGCCCAGCGGGAGTGACGGAACCGGCAGGATCGACCGCATTGAGAAGACGTAACAGGTCCAGGCTGCTGTTCCATGCCGATGCAGGCGGTGCGTCGAGCCAGGAGAGGGAATTCGGGTCTTTCACGCCCCAGGCCAGGAGTTCGAGCGCCAGAGGTGCGAGATCGGTCTGGAGGATCTCGGGCTGGGCGAAGGGCGTCAAACCGCGGAAGGTTTCGCTCCCGTAAAGGCGATAGCAGACCCCCGGACCGAGACGGCCTGCGCGGCCTTTCCGCTGCTCGGCCGATGCCCTCGATACCGGACCGGTGACGAGGCGGTTCATGCCTGTGGATGGATCGAACCGGAGCGTTCGCGTCAGGCCGCTGTCGATGACCACCTGCACGCCTTCGATGGTAAGGCTCGTTTCAGCGATATTCGTTGCAAGGACGATCTTGCGGAATTCCTTCGATGGAAGAATCGCACGCTCCTGCTCATCGAAGGGCAGATCGCCATAAAGGGGATGGAGCGACAGCCGCTCCTCGCGAAGGTTCAGACTCTCCTCGATCGCCTTTGCCGCTTGGCGGATCTCGCCGGCGCCGGGAAGAAAGACGAGCACGTCGCCGTTTGTTTCCCGGAGAGCGGTCCTGACGGCTGAGGCGACACGCGCCTGGAGATATTCGCGCGACTCAGCGATGTAGCGCTCTTCCACGGGGAAAAGCTTTCCCTGCGACGAGACGACCGGAGCATTGCCCAGAAGCTTCGCAATCGGTTCCGTGTCGATTGTCGCTGACATGACCAGGAGCTTGAGGTCGCTCCGCAGGCCCTTTTGCACATCGAGAGAGAGCGCGAGTGCGAGATCGGCATGGATGCTCCGCTCATGGAACTCGTCGAAGATGACCATGGCCACGCCGGACAGGCCAGGGTCGGTCTGGAGCCGACGGGTCAGGATGCCTTCGGTCACGACCTCGACGCGCGTCTTGCTTGAGGTTTTCGAATCGAAGCGGATCGTGTAGCCTATCGTTTGGCCGACCTCTTCGCCGAGGCTCTTCGCCATCCAGCGCGCGGCTGAAGCCGCAGCGATTCTGCGCGGTTCGAGCATCACAATGCGGCCTGTTCCGATGACATCGAGCAGGGCAAGAGGCACGCGGGTGGTCTTTCCCGCTCCGGGCGGCGCATGCAGGACGACGGAAGGATGCTTGCTTACGGTCTCCTTGAGTTTCGGGAGGATGGTATCGATAGGGAGGGAGGGCATGGGAGTTCGTCCTTACAGCCACCTTTCTTGTTTGCCCGAAGAAAGGTGGCGCCAAAGAAGGGCACCCGGCGACCATTCTGATCCGTCATACTCGGTCGTCCTCGGTACATTTCAGAAACTCGGGCTGCGCCCTCAAACAGTCTGAAATGTTTAACCCTCGGACTCCCTCGCATGCCGGGAATGTTCGCATGGGGAGAAGATTAACTGCTGAAAAGCATCTCTCGCTGGTTCGATCTTGCAGATCGAACCAGATAGTAGGTCGTGCTTATGAATTGGTTCAATCAGAATGTTTGAACTGGCAATTAACTACAAGATTGCTTCCCCCGCTTCAATCATGCGGAGGCAGTGCTTACAAGGAGTGCTCCTCGAAATGACAATTCAGATTTATGCTGCACGGCTGGATGGATTACCATCACAAAAAAACCGAGGACGCATTGCCTCGGCTTTTGACGATATCATATTCTTCTGTTTTTCACAACCGCACCGGCACCCCGCGTTCCTTCAAGTATTCCTTTGCCTGCCGGATAGTGTATTCCTTGAAATGGAAGATCGAGGCTGCGAGTGCCGCGTCAGCTTTGGCTTTCACGAAACCGTCGTAGATATGCTCCAGGTTTCCCACGCCGCCGGACGCGATGACCGGGATCGTGACAGCATCCGATACAGCCCGTGTCAGTTCCAGGTCGTAGCCGGTCTTCTGGCCGTCCTGGTTCATGCTGGTCAACAGGATCTCGCCTGCGCCGTACTCCTCCATCTTGCGCGCCCATTTGACCGCGTCGATGCCCATGGGCTTCCTGCCGCCGTGGGTGTAAACCTCCCACTTCAGTTCAGAGTTCACAGTTCTAAGTTCAGAGTTCGAGAGAAAGAGTGAAGCATACTGAGGGTCGCCGGCCCATTTGAGCGGCGGTTTGAAGTCAGGGTCGTGGGCTACTACGCGCTTGGCGTCGATGGCAACGACGATGCATTGGGAGCCGAA
>JAKAHZ010000143.1 GCA_021814615.1 Nitrospirota bacterium
CGATCGGGAGCGATCGGGAACCCGCCGAAGGGAACATCGGGTCCCGTGTTGATCATGCGGATCCGGGTGCCGTTCGCCATTCCCTTGAAGTCAACGATGACATCGGCGCGCTCCGCCGGTCCCATGAGCAAGGCCTGCGCCGGATCAGTCGCGGCAACAGGCGCCGGGATGGTGCCGTCGCCGGGCAGCTGAGTGGCAAAACCCGTTGTGATCTTGACGACTTTGGGCAGGAATCCCTGCTCAGCGCCGATCTGGTAGAAGGGAACCTCCGCGCCGAGAACGTCGTCGGCCGTGCCCGGAACGCCGTCAGCGCCCACGCTGGTTACAATATACAGCGCGAGGTTCAGCGTGCGCGAGTTGCAGCCGTCCAGCAGCCGCAGGCGGTATCGGCCGTTTGCCACTTCGAACATGGGCCACGTCGTGCCGTTCACCACCATGGTGTTGAAGAACGCCTCGGGATTCCAGATCGGGGACATGTCCGACGGTCCCGCGGGCGTGCCCGTGCCGCCGATGAAGGGGCCGGTGAACCCGTCGAAGAAGGTGCGGTCGGCAGGATAGAAGAGCGAACCGTCGCTGTTGAACGAGCGGTCCTGGATCGCGATCGGCACTTCGCGGACCGTGTTGCGGTAAGCGGCATCGAAATTCGGATCGCCCGTGCCGGAAGGAGCCGACTTGGGCAGGCCCGTCAGCAGATCGTAGGCGCCGCCGCGGACCAGCCAGAATCCGGCAGGACCGGCGTAGACGTTCAGCCTGGTCATGCCCAGCGCATGGTCGTGATACCAGATCGTGGTTGCCGCCTGGGAGTTCTCGTAGCTGAAATAGGCGGAACCGGGGACCGTGTTGGCGGGGTCTGCCTGGCCGAAGTGCGTGCCCTTCGTGGCATAGCCCGCGGGAATATTGTTCGCAGCCGGCAGCCACCATGCCTCGGGATAGCCGTCGCTGTGGGGCTGCACGTGCGCGCCGTGCACATGGGTCACGAGCGGCACCGGGCCGGTGTAAGGAGCGCCGACCGCGGTCTCGCAATCCGTCCGGTTGGCCGGCATCATGACGCAGTTCGCCTTCGGCGGATTGGCCCAATGCAGCGTCTGATCGACGGTGAAGAGGTGCGGCAGGAAATTGCCCGTCGCCGGGTCCTTCAGATCGTTGATCCAGCGCACCGTGGTCGGCTGAAAGGCCGTCGCTTCGACGGTGAAGGAGGGATAGTTGAAGGAAGAGTTCATTGCCGGAGCAACGCCCGCCGCGCCGCCGGGAATCGCCGACGAATCGGGAAGCGGATCCTGATTGCGGCCGTAGCTCCAGATCGTGGTCGCGCCGAAGCCCGCGATCGTGCCCGTGGGGGCGGTCAGGGGATTCGGGAAAGAGGCTCCCCAGATGCCGCCGGGCAGGATCTGCTGCTTGAATTGCCGGACAGCGATGTCATAGCTTGCCGCAGGCGCCGATGAAATCGTGCTCTTCGGCATTTCCGGCGGGATGACCAGCGGCGTCACGTACTTGGGAATGCTCAAGGGATCGAGCGTTCCCCCCGGCAGCGGCGCTGCCGCAACCGGAGCAACCGTGCTCCAACAGACCGCGGTGATCGCGGCCAGTATCAAGAAACCGTACACCCATCGCACACCTCTCCTCGTTTTCATACATCCCCCCTTCTTCAACGGTAATATGCAATTCTCGGGAATCGAATCCCTCCGTGGATCTGTTCGCTACGGCGCTGCCTTGACGGAGACCAATTCCAGGGTGTAGATCAGGACCCCCATATCGTCTATCGGGTCGCGATCGCGGCCCGCCAGTCCCGCGGGAATCACGATCTGCCACTGCGATCCTTCCGCCATCAGCGGCAGCACCTCCTGCAAGGCAGGCAGGGCTTTGGCAACCGGATAGAGCTTCGGTTTTCCGCCGCCGTAGGTGCTGGCGATCTCCCTGCCGTCGACGCGCGTGACCCGGTACTGGATCTCCACCTCATCCTTCAGCGTGGGCTTCTTGCCGCTGCCTTCGCGCAGGACCTTGTACTGCACGCCGCTGGACAGGACCGTCACGCCTGTCCGTTTCGCGTTCTCCGCGACGAACGCGGCATCCGCCTTGCGGCTCTCCGCTGCCGCCTTGTTTCCCGCGGCCTGCTGATCGGCGACGATCTTCTTCTTCAGGTCCACCAGGGTGGCGTTCATCTGTTCCGGGGAAAGCAAGGGCTGGTTCTTCTTGATGGCATCACGGATCCCCTGCACCAGCGCATCCGGATCGAGTTCTACGCCCTGCGATTTGAAATCACCGCCGATCTGGTATCCCACGCTGTAGTTGATCTTCTCCGTCTCCGTCTTGAGCTCCTTCTTCTCCGCGGCAATGCTCACGCCGCAGAGCAGCAAGGACCCGAGTATGCTGAAAAACAGTCTGCTCATTCGATCTCCACTATGATATGCGAGGTTTGCGGACACAAATTCATCTACGTCGAACGCGTTGATAAATGCAATACTCTTGCCAATCTCGCACATAGATAAAGCTGTAAATTAATAATACGTTAGATGGAGCATTTGCGAAGGCAGGTCAGGGGAAAGGTCATTTTGAGTGGTCGAAAAGTGATTAGTAACACCGGTTTCGCGCGGAGCCGCAGGGACGCAGAGTAATAAAATACATGGCTTCCCGGCATTCTTGCTTTCCCGGCGACTCTCCCGGCGACTCAGCGTCTCTGCGCGAGATGGCCTCAGTCTTCAGGCTTATAATTCCGGCCGGAGGTTTCCTGGCGTCCTTTGCGGCTTTGCGTGAGACAGCTTTTCCGGTTCATCGGGGCTAAGTTAGAAATGCATCCACTCGCTCTGCTTCACCAGCGTGGGCGTCGGACCTGACGACAACTGGACGATGTAGCAGCCCTTCGACGCATACCGCTGGCCGGTGCCGAAACTGAGCCGGGGCGAGACCGTCGTTTCCGTTATATCGGCGGACTTCTCGATCAATTCGAGAAAATAATCTCGATACACGAAGGTACGGAGCTGCGACAGCGGATAATTGATGGTCTGGAACAGCGCGAACATTCGCTCCCTGATGTCCTCCTGCCGGGAACGGGCCGGGGATACTTTGCTGCCGGGCTGCGCCCGGGGAAGGGCCAAGGGATAGGTGATGAACGCCCTCGGCCGCAGTGCCTCGGCAAGATCGTACAGCCGCTCCCCTGCAAGAGAGGACGAGAGGAAGATCATCTCCGGCTTGATCCCCGCGGCATCCGTCGACAGCGACGGAATATCCTTTCCCGCCGTCCAGAGCAGAAGCACGAGAGGCCCCGTCTTGCCCGCTGTTCCTTTCCGCGCTTCCGACAGTTTCTCGGAAGGGCCGAGGACAAGGACCTCGGGAGGCCGGTGACCGAGAGAGATCCACTGCTCGCCGAAGGAACGCGCCAAAGCAAGGCCAGACGGATCGCCGCGATGGATCTGCAGGATCGTGGCATCCGGTGCAAGATCTCCCCTGCCGTGCAAGTACCGGGCGGCGGCCTCACCTTCCTGCTGCAATCCTTTTGAAAGGTAGAGCGTATACCAGTCGGTCTCCGAGATCACCGGATGATCCGTCACCGGGTAGATCGCAGGAATGCGGTGCTCCTCGCAGAAACGGTGGATCGGCGTCCACGTGCTCCCCGTGATGCCTCCCAGGAGGGCAAAGACGGGCTCTTTCCGGTAATAGGCGTCCAGCTGAGCGCCCCAGCCTTCCGCAGGCCCCTTCAATTCCCAGAGCGCCAGCACGGGCGTCCTCGTTTCGCGCGCTGCGCCCTCCTGGAGATAGGTCTGGGCCCGGACCATCCGTTCCACGTTCTTCGGAACGCGCCATTTTTCGATGAATTGCGCGAGCGAACCCAGCATGGCCTCGCGGTCCGCCGGCGCGACGTCGTCGGATACAATGGTGGCGAAGCGGATCTCCCTGTCCGTCACGCCCGGTTCCGTGCCTACGGAAAGATTCTTGAGATAAAAAACAAGGATGGCCATGTCGCGGTCGCTCAGGTCATACACCGGCATGACCGTATTCATCTGCCTGCCGCCGGGATCGATCCCGGTGCGCATGGCGAAGGCGAGCGTTTCGTCGGTATAGGCGGGACGGAGAAGCTGGTCCGGCGATGCATCCTGCTGGCGCGCGCCCCGCAGGGGCATACGCCGGAACTTTGCCACCGGGGCATACAACCGCGTGCCGTCGATGGGCGCCGTTTTGATCGTTCCCTCCATGCTCCCGAAACCGCTCCGCTGATGGCAGTTCGCGCAGGTGAACCGGCTCTCCACCGGGATGTCGCCCTTGACCACCGCCTGCATCGGCTTGCCGGACGGCAGGATCCCGTCGCGGTACATCCCTTCGCCGAGCCGGAGCGCCTCGTCACGGGAAACGCCGCCGATGAGTTCTGTTCCCGCGACGGCCCCCGGTCCGAAGGATAGAACCGCAAGCAGGACCAACGCGACGATGAACCGTGCAGGATACTTCACCATGGGAACACCCCTTTTTGCATGAATATGATCCAGGACGGTACGCACGTTTCTTTGAATCCCGGCAAAACCAATTTGAACCGCGAAGCCGCGAAGCACGCGAAGAAATTCAATTCCATGGAATGGCATTCAACGCTGATTGACGCTGAGAATTTATGAAATATCCTGATACGTCTTTTTCGGCGTAAATCATAGATCTTCTCATAGCCTTTTCAGCGTTAAATTGTATCGATCTTTCCTTCGCGTTCGCAGCCTGCCCTCGAATGATTTAATCGGGGGCGCCGTGGCGGTGAGTACTCCGCTTTTCCTTCGTGCCCTTCGCGATCTTCGTGGTGAGATGACATTTTCTTTAATCTTGCCAAAACCAATTTGAACCGCGAAGCCGCGAAGCACGCGAAGAAATTCAATTCCATGGAATGGCATTCAACGCTGATTGACGCTGAGAAATTATGAAGAATCCTGATACTGATTTATCGGCGTAAATCATGGTTTTATGACGGATACGTAAATTCAAAACCTACCACAGAGGCACGGAGACACAGAGAAAAGCAATTTGAACATACGAGGATTTCCTCAGTGTCCTCAGCGTCTCCGTGGTAATAATCGGACTTTTTTATTCATAGCCTTTTCAGCGTTAAATTGTATCAATCTTTCCTTCGCGCTCTTCGCGACTACGGTAATTTTAGCAATATTCGTTTCCTCTTGCCACGTTCCCGCATATCAGGTACTCCACATTTCCATCCTGTCCCGTGATCGGAGAGGTCATGACGCCTTGAACGGCCAGGTTCAACTCCTCGAACGCCGCCTTGACCTTATCCACCGCAGCAGCCCGCGCTTCTTCGTCCCGCACGATCCCGCCCTTTCCCACCTGCCCTTTCCCTACTTCGAATTGCGGCTTGATCAGCGCGATGACCGTGGCCGCGGGCTTCAGGAACGAGACAACGGACGGCAGGACCTTTTCGAGCGAAATGAACGACACGTCGATGACCGCGATGTCCGCCTGCTCGGGAATGAGCGCAGGGTCGATCTCCCGGATGTTCGTGCGCTCGATCACCGCCACGCGGGAATCCTGCCGCACCTTCCATGCCATCTGGCCGTAGCCCACGTCGACGGCATAGACCTTTCGGCAGCCGCGCTGCAGCAGGCAATCGGTAAATCCTCCCGTTGAGGCGCCGATATCCAGCGCCGTCAGTCCTTCGACGGAAACATGGAAATGATCGAGCGCTCCTTCGAGCTTCAGACCTCCGCGCGACACATAGGGCATCGGAGAGCCCAGGAGGCGGATATCTGCATCCTGGGGCACCGGGGCTCCGGCCTTATCGATCTTCTGGCCGTTCACCAGCACCTGTCCGGCGGCGATGAGCGCCTGCACCTTTCCCCTGCTTTCGGCAATGCCGCGCTGCAGGAGCATCATGTCGAGACGTATTTTCGGCGGCTTCTTCATATCGTGAAGTGAATCTGCGATGGTGTAATTAGTGAGACGACCTGCAGAGAACCTAACAGAAGCAGGGGGAATAGTCAACAGAATGGGGAACATCACGTATTGCACGTTGCTGGCATTCTTGCTGCCCGGCGGGTAGGGGTTCCTGCCGAAGGATCGGCGCTGATCACGGGAATTCGGTTGTATCGACTTCGGGCTTCCGCGGCATTCCGGTCTCCGGATCGGGCAGCGCCATTCCGATCGCCATGGTGTAGGAAATCATGCCGCCCGGTTCGAGCCGCTCGGGCCCCCAGAGAATGCCGAGATACCGCGTATTGCCCGAGATCGGGACGGTCCTTCCACCCGGGCCCGGCCTTTCATAGGGACCGTTGCTGAAGTAGGCCAGGGGTTTCTCCGCGCCGAACCATTCGATGAAATTCGCCATCTCCGTAAAGCTATGCCCCTCGCCGATGGCATCATTCCCATGATCGTAAAATCCGATAAAGGACGTTCTATCCGCATCCAGGCGCCCGACGTATTCATGCAATCCCTCTGCAGCCCACCCTACATTGCCGGCCGATGATCCATAGTTCCCGAGCCACGGTTCATCCCCGTAGAGATAGTCGAAGCTGACCTGCCTGTCGCCGATGTTTTTCAGGAAGACGGAAAGGATGAAATAGGCCTCTCCTGCACGGAATTGCGCATACCGGTCTATGCGGACCGGGACGCCGGAGATCACTGCGCGGTGGCTGCTCCCGATGACCAGATCGGTGTTGTTGTGATGCAGCACCCGGCTGCCGAGGTACTCCCAGGAGGACGGAGACAGCGGCGTGAAGGAACTGAAGGAGAAAAGCGCCTCGTTCACATTGCACCAGATGTGATACCACCGGTTCCCGTCGAAATAGGCCATGCCGGTCTCGTTCTTCTTGAGCAGATCGTCGCCCCGCACAGTCCAAGGCAGGCCCCCTCCCACGAAGAGCCCATGAACATCCTTGCCCGCATCGTCGCGGAACCTGCTGAAGGAGGTAAAAAGCTGCCGGTTGCCGGGAAGATAGTTCCTTACGTATCCCGTGCCTGTTTTCTCGTTCCAGGAATAGGAAAGTGACGGACCTGGAGAAGCGGAGGACGATAGGAGGCCGTGCCAGTCCAGATCGAAGCCGGCGATGTACCGCTGTTCCTCGTTCAGGTAGAGGTCATCCTGCAGTTGGAAGAACTTGCCGTCCGCGCCGCGCAGCAGGAAGAGTCCCTCGCAATTTCCGGTGAAGTTGAACGATCCGGTTGCGGCAAGTCCTGCTGCGCATGCTGCAAGGAGCACGAGGATGAGGAGAATGCGTTTCTGCGGAAATGAAGACAACCCGGGGAAATTCATCTGAAGCGGAATATACCGGGCAGAGGGACGACGCCGTGCAGGGAGACGCCCGCGCCTGTGATCGAAACAGGATTGATGGATTCGTACGAATTCAAAACCTGCCACTGAGACACGGAGACACAGAGAAAAGCCAATTTGCAACTACGAGGATTTTCTCCGTGTCCTCAGTGACTCCGTGGTAATAATCGACTTTTTGCGATCTTATCGGGATTACGCGTCTTTTGTTTTGATCGATGCGACCGGCGGCACAACCTTGAGCGTCGTTTCCTCGAAGAACCGCTTCACCGTCGCGTACACGCCTTCGGCATCGAGTCCGTACTTCTTGCGGAGGATGGACTGGGCGCCGTGCTCCACGAACTGGTCCGGCAGGCCGATCCGGCAGGTCTTGACGCTCGACAGCTTGGCTGCTTCCAGGAGTTCCAGCACCGCGCTGCCGAATCCTCCCTGGAGCGCGTGTTCCTCGGCGGTCACGATCCTGCCGGTCTGCTTTGCCATGCGCAGGATCAGCTGCTCGTCCAGGGGCTTCACGAACCGCGCGTTCACGACCGCTGCGGATATGCCTTCCGCCTG
>JAKAHZ010000144.1 GCA_021814615.1 Nitrospirota bacterium
TCTAGGCGACGGCGATGATGGCCTGGGGCTTCGCCTCGGCGACGCGACGGCGGGCGAGCGTGCCGCCCGTGGCCACGGAGAGATGGACGTTGTACCGGTGCGCCAGCTCCACCAGGTCCTTGATCTTGCACTTGCCGCAGGACCGGCATTTGTTCACGTCCGTGGTGATCTTGACGTCGCAGTCGTTGAACTGGAGGCAGTGGGGCATCAGCAGCAGGATCCGGTCGAGCTTCCGGCCGTTCCATTTAGCGCGCACCAGGATGTTGTTCACTTCCACGAAGGACTGCTGCACCTTCTCTTTCGAGATGCCCAGGAGCTTGCCCACGACGATCATGATGGGGAAGAGGATCTCGATCACGATGCCGCGCAGCTTCGTGGCGCCCACGATCTCCCTGCCCCGGATGATGGTCAGCACCAGGAGCCCGACGCCGATCGAAAGCGCTGCGATCAGCGCGCCCATGGTGACGCATACCACCTTTGGCGCAAGGGGATGGATGTTCTTGAGCCCGATATAGGGGATCAGGTAAAGGGCCACGGTCACGGCGGTGATCAGGAAGACCGTGAACACGATGAGACCGATGAAGATGCGTTTTTTGGGCTCGGACATGATCCTATCCAACGTTGCCAAGAAGGCACGAAGACACGGAGAATGAGCTCTTTCTGATCGTTACTGGTTCACTTTGTGTCTTGGTGTCTTGGCGGCGGCACTGGTCCTGAAAATTTCTTGCCGCTGATTGTATGTCCCCGCAGGAACTCCGCCGACGGCATGGGTTTCTTTCCTTCGGGCTGGAGCGTCGTAATGAGCAGCAGACCTTTGCCGGTGCCGGCGAGAAGCGCTCCTGTGTCGCCATGGAGCACCGCTCCCGGCTCAGCGGTCCCTTCCGCTGCCCGGGCTTCGAGCACTTTGACCAGCTTGCCGTCCAACAGCGTGAATGCGCCCGGCCAGGGGGAGAAGCCGCGCACGCGGTCGGCGATCTTTGCCGCAGGAAGCGTCCAGTCGATGCGGCCGTCCTCTTTCTTGAGCAGAGGCGCCAGCGTGGCCCGGGAATGGTCCTGCCCGTGCGGGGGGAGCGCCCCGGCCTGGATGCGCGGCAAAGCGTCCACGATCATGGCGGCGCCCAGAATCGCCATCTTTTCCGTCAGGCTTCCCGCCGTGTCCTCGCGAGCGATCGTGAGCCTGTCCTGGGAAAGTATCGCGCCGGTGTCCATGCCCTCGTCCATCTGCATGACCGTGATGCCCGTCTCGGCCTCGCCGTTGATGATCGCCCAGTTGATCGGCGCTGCGCCGCGATAGGCGGGAAGGAGCGATGCGTGGATGTTGATGCAGCCGTAGCGCGGCAGGGCCAGGATATCTTTCGGCAGGATCTGGCCGTAGGCGGCCACGACGATCGCTTCGGGAGCCAGGCTGCGCAGGGTCTCGACGAACGCGGGCTCGCGCACCCGTTTTGGCTGGAGCACGGAAAGGCCGAGCTCCAAGGCCGCGATCTTGACCGCCGGCGGCGTGAGGACCTTGCCCCGGCCTGCGGGTTTGTCGATACGGGTCACCACGCCGGCGATCTCGTGCCCGGCGGCATGAAGCGCGCGCAGGGCGGGAACGGCGAAACGGGGAGTGCCCATGTAGACGATCTTCATAAATTTCGAATCACAAGCGCCAAATCCCAAATAAGCTCCAAGCATCAAATGCAAAAAGCAAACAATCGCGGCAGCCCCAGACATTGTTTGTCATTTGAGAGTTGAAGATATTCGGGATTTGTTTTTTGGGGCTTGGAGCCTACCCCTCAGGCTGTTTCCGCCATCGCCTTTTTCCAGCGCCTGCGGAAAATGTTCTTCTTGAGGGGGCTCAGCCGGTCGACGAAGAGCAGACCGTTCAGGTGGTCGATCTCGTGCTGCAGCGCCTTGGCAAGCAATCCCTCGCCTTCGATCTCGAAGGGCTTGCCGGCGCGGTCGAGCGCGCGGACCTTGACCCACGCCGAGCGCTTTACGCTTTCGGAGAAATCGGGAATGCTGAGGCAGCCTTCATCGGCGACGACCGACCCTTTCTGCTCCAGGATCTCCGGGTTGATCAGGACAATGACGGGGTGCTTGGGTCCGCCCTCCTCGCGGCTGCTGATGTCGATCACCGCAAGCTGGAGCGGGACGCCGATCTGGTTTGCAGCAAGGCCGACGCCTGCGGCCGCGTACATGGTCTCGATCATGTCCTTGATGAGACGCTCGAGGGATTCGTCGAACCGGTCAACACGGCCGGTTTTTGCCTTTAGGACCGGGTCCGGATACTTCCTGATTTCATGGATTGCCATAAAAACCATATTAACCACGATTGCCTTGAAAAATCAAGGAAAAGATGGGCGCAGCGCACGAAAGATTATTGACACTTCATTGAGGAGATGGTATTTTGACGGCTATGGCTGTTGACAGGAATACTATCATTAAAGAAGCGCAGAAACTTGCAAGCAAGGGCCAGTTCGACAAGGCAATTGCCGAATGGCGCAAGTTGATCAAGGAAACGCCGAACGATCCCAATCTGTACAACACCATCGGCGATCTGTGTCTCAAAAAGAACTCCAAACCGGAAGCGGTCGATGCATACAAGCGCGCCGCCGATATCCTGGCCGAGGACGGATTCACGTCGAAGGCCATCGCCCTCTACAAGAAGGTCCTGAACATCGACCCGACCAAGATCGAGATCCACCTCGCTCTCGGCGACATGAACGCCGAAAAGGGTCTCACCGGGAACGCCCTCGAAAGCTACAAGATCATCGCGGACCACTACAAGAAGCAGAACGACATGGTCAAGGCGCTCGGCATCTACCAGAAGATGGCCGACCTGAACCCGTCCAATGTCGCTTTCCGCTCCAAGCTCGCGGAGATGTATCTCAAGCAGGGCATGCAGGCGGAAGCGGTCAAGGCCTACGTCGATGCGTCGAATGTCCATATCGCGAAGGCCGAATACCAGGAAGCCCGCCAGCTTTTCGAGAAGATCCTCGCCGTCGATCCGAACAACAAGACGGTCTATTACAAGGCCGGCCTCGTCTACTACAAGGAAAACAAGTTTGCCGAGGCCTGCAAGGCCTTGAAGCCCGCCTTCGAGGCGGATCCTTCCAATGAAGAGGTGACGGACCTCTACCTCGATGCCCTGGGCAAGGCGGGCAGGGCGGGCGACGCCGAGGAGGTCTACCGCAGGCTGGTTGCCCAGGACCCTTCGCGCTACGACCTGCGGGAGAAGCTCTATCAGATCTATGTCGGGAAGAAGGACTTCGAGAAGGCGCTTCTCGAGGCCGTAAACCTGGCCGAGCACAAGGCCGAAAGCATGGATTTCAGCGGCGCTTCCGAGGTCATGAAACAATTCATCGCCGTGACCGACGATCCCGCGTCAGGCGCCGCGGCCCTTGCGGACCTTTTCGAGAAGCGCGGCCGGTCGTCGGAAGGCGCAAAGGAACTGCTTGCCATCGCCGATGCGCTGATCGAACAGAACGGCGGCTTTGCGGCGCGCGAGGTGCTGGATCGCGCCCTTCGCCTGAGCCCCGAGTCGCCGGAGATCAGGGAAAAGATCGAGTCGCTCTCCGCTGCCGCACCGGCTGCTGCAGCGGCTCCCGAACCGGAGGTCGCTCCCGCCGCTCCGGAGTTCGCCGAAGAGTTCGCAGTTCCCGCTGCCCCCGTCCTTGAAGAAGCGCCGCAGCCAGCGCCTGCCCCCGCAGCTGCCGAAGAGGCGGAGGAACCGGCAGTGCTTTCAGCGCTCACGGAAGTTGATGTGCTGGTCAAATACGGCTTGAGCGCCAAGGCGGCGGAGCAGCTGGAAGGCGTTGTCCGGGCGCATCCGGAGACGATCAAGGGGCGCCAGCGGCTGCTGGACCTCTACCGGGACCTGAAAAACAAGGACAAAGCCGTGCTCCAGGCGCTCATGCTCGCCGAGCTTTTCGAGCAGAAAGGGCAGGGCGAGGACAGCCAGGCCGTTCTACGCGCGGCGCTGGATCTTGCGCCGGACAACGTGCAGATCATGGCCAAGCTCGGGATCCAGCCGCAACAGGCGGCCGAAGAACCCGAGGCGGTCGAGATGGTCGAGGAGGTCGAGGCTCCCGAGGCCATCGAGACCCTTGCGGAGGAAGGGCCCGTCGAAGTGCCGGAACTTGCGCCGCCGTCGTTGGAACTCGAAATCCCCGAGGCGCCCGAGATCGCCGAGGTTCCGGAAGTGCCCGAGGAACTGGTCATCCCGGAAGGGGAAGCTGCCGAAGAGCCCGCGGCCGCCGAGGCGGTGGAAGAAGTTGCCGAAGAGCCCACTGCCGCCGAAGCGGTGGAAGAAGCGCCCGAAGAGCTTCCCGCCGCAGCGGAGGAACTGCCCGAAAGCGAAGTGGCCGTCCATCCCGAGATGGAGTTCGAGGAAGCGCCCGCGGGGGAGGAACCGGTGTTCGAAGCATCGGAATCCGTCGAGGAAGCCTCCTTCGATGTGAGCGAAATATGGGCGGAGGCCGAATTCTACTATCAACAGGGCCTCTTCGATGAAGCGCAGAAGTATTATGAACGGCTGCTCGAACAGCGGCCCGGCGACATGCGTGCGCTGGAGCGGCTCGCCGCCATCGCGAGGGAGAAGGAAGGCGATCAGGAACTCTCCAAACTCTCCGATGCGGTAAAAGATCTGGAGCGGATGGTGACCGGCGGACCTACCGCGGAAGCTGCGGTTTCTCCGACCGACGTGGATGCGGTACGATCGCTGATGGAGGACATCTCCGATCTCCGGAAAGGCGGAAAGAAGATTTCCGCAAAGCCGCCGCGCGCTCCGAAGCCGGAAAAGTCCTTCGCCGAGCTCGAAGCGGAGCTGCACAAACAGCCGCAGGCGAAGCGCGCTCCGGAACCGGAAGAGTCCTTTGCCGACCTCGAAACGGAGCTGCGGAATAAACCGCCGGCAAAACGTGCTGCGGAGCCGGAAGAGTCATTCGCCGGCCTCGGTGCGGAACTGCGGCAGCCCGCAAAGCCGAAGAAAGCTCTCGAACCTGAGGAATCCTTTGCCGATCTCGAAGCGGAACTGCGGAAGCCGGCACAGCCGGCCTATGCGCCGGAGCCTGAAGAATCTTTTGCCGGCCTGGGCATGGAGCCGGGAATAAAGGAAAAAACGGAAGAAAAGGCCGATGAATCCGAGGATTTCTTCGATCTTGCCGCGGAACTGCGCGATGAACTGAGTACGACCAAGAAACCCGTCGAAGCCACGAACGAGCAGAGCCTCGACGAGATTTTTGACGAGTTCAAAAAGGGCGTGGAAGCCCACGAGAAGAAAGAGGACGAAGACACCCATTACAACCTGGGCGTCGCTTACCGCGAGATGGGCCTGCTCGACGACGCGATCTCCGAATTCACCATGACCCGCGAAGGAGAGGTCAAGTTCATCCAAAGCCGGTACATGCTCGGCCTCTGTTACCTGGAGAAGGGCGATTTTGAAACGGCGATCACCGAGATTCAGAATGCCCTCGGGTACTCCTACAGTTTCGGCGAAGCGAGCGAGGACCGCATCAGCATGCACTACGATCTCGCCCTTGCCTATCAGGGGCTCGGCAACAACCAGCTTGCGCTCGAAGAGTTCCAGAAGGTCAGCAATCTCTCGCCCGATTACCGCGATGTGGCCACGAAGATCCAGGAACTCCAGGGAGGCGAGTTCATCTCCCTCGATTCCATCAAAGAGGATATTGAGAAAGAGGTTTCCTTCAAGTTCCTCGAAGAGGGCGCGCGCATCGAACGGGAGGAGAAAACCAAGCCGAAGAAGTCGAAGAAATGACGTTCCTGCCCATTTTTTGAGCTGTTGCCTATTTGCTGTGCATTCATCGCCCCCTCGTCTGCTTCTAATCAATTGAATTTACTTGCATCATATCCTAGCATCGATATTGCTATCTCTTTAATCATCGGAGGCCCTTATTTATGAAGAAGATCGAGGCGATCATCAAACCATTCAAGCTCGACGAGGTAAAGGATGCCTTGAATGCCATCGGCGTTCAGGGCATTACCGTGTCCGAGGTAAAGGGGTTCGGCAGGCAAAAGGGCCATACCGAGCTGTATCGGGGAGCGGAGTATGTGGTGGACTTTCTGCCCAAGGTGAAGCTTGAGATCATCGCTTCAGACAGCCTGGTTGCACAGATCATCGCAACGATCGAAAAGACCGCAAAGACCGGCAGGATTGGCGACGGGAAGATCTTCGTCACCCCTGTCGAGGAAGTGGTCCGGATCCGCACCGGCGAGCGGGGAGAAGCGGCGATCTAATAAACGCAGAAGCCAGTAGCCAGAGGTCAGAAGCCAGGAGAAGAGCAATTCTTCTGAATTCTGGCTCCTGACGCCTGACTCCGCATATTCATGTCAGGAGGAGACCATGACACCAAAAGAAGTGATCAAGCTGGCAAAAGAGAACAAGGCGGCAATGGTGGATTTCAAGTTCATGGACTACCCGGGACTGTGGCAGCACTTTTCCGTGCCCGTGGACGAACTGACCGAGGGCATCTTCGACGAGGGCCTCGGTTTCGACGGATCGAGCATCCGCGGCTGGCAGTCCATCCACACCTCGGACATGCTGGTCGTTCCCGACCCGGAGACCGCGGTGATGGACCCCTTCACCAAGTATCCCACGCTTTCGCTCATCTGCAACATCGTTGACCCGATCACCAAGGAGCGATACAGCCGCGACCCGCGCTACATCGCCCAGAAGGCCGAGGCCTATCTCAAGTCCACGGGCATCGGCGACACCTGCTACATGGGGCCGGAGCCGGAATTCTTCATCTTCGACGACGTGCGCTTCGACCAGAATTCGCACTCCGGTTACTACTATATCGACTCGGTCGAGGGCATCTGGAACTCGGGCCGCGAAGAGAATCCGAACCTGGGCTACAAGCCCCGCCACAAGGAAGGCTACTTCCCCGTTCCGCCCATCGACTCGCAGGAGGACATCCGCTCCGAGATGGTGGAAGAGATGCAGAAGGTCGGCATTTATGTCGAGCGCCAGCACCATGAGGTGGCGACCGCCGGCCAGGCGGAGATCGACATCCGCTTCAACCCGCTGGTCAAGTGCGCCGACCAGGTGATGTACTTCAAGTACATCATCAAGAACGTGGCAAAGCGCCACAACAAGACCGTGACCTTCATGCCCAAGCCGCTCTTCGGCGACAACGGTTCGGGCATGCACACGCACCAGTCCATCTGGAAGGGCGGCAAGCCCCTGTTCCACGGCGATCAGTACGCGGGCATGTCCCAGATGGCGCTGTGGTACATCGGCGGCATCCTGAAGCATGCGAAGAAGATCGCGGCCTTCACGAACCCGACGATGAACTCCTACAAGCGGCTCACCCCGGGCTTCGAGGCGCCGGTGAACCTGGCCTACTCCTCCCGGAACCGCTCGGCGTCCATCCGCATCCCCATGTACAGCGCGAACCCGAAGGCAAAGCGCGTCGAAGTCCGGTTCCCCGACCCGTCGTGCAATCCCTATCTCGCTTTCGCGGCCATGCTGATGGCGGGCCTGGACGGCATCGAGAACAAGATCGATCCGGGCCAGCCGCTGGACAAGGACATCTACGATCTCTCTCCCGAGGAACTGGCAGGCGTGCCGTCCATGCCGGGCTCGCTCGAGCAGGCGCTGGACAACCTCGAGGCTGACCACGACTTCCTGATGAAGGGCGACGTCTTCACCAAGGACGCTGTCGAGATGTGGATCAACTACAAGCGCACGAAGGAAGTGGACGCGCTCCGTCTGCGGCCCCATCCCTATGAATTAATCCTGTACTACGACATCTAAAGGCAAGCA
>JAKAHZ010000145.1 GCA_021814615.1 Nitrospirota bacterium
TTCCCCCGATCTTTCCATCCAGATTTGTAATGCCAGACAACGCTGATGCACTGGCCGATGAACCCTCCCAGCGTGTCATAACCCACGTCAATGACGGAGCTGGTCCGCGTCGTCGTAAAGGATTGATGGAATTCATCGCTTGCCGCATAGAGAACGATGCAGGCGAGGGCGGACAAGGCCCAGCGGCAGGAGTGCCACTCCGGCGAGCCCGCGCGGAAGGCGCGGAAGAGCAGCATGCCGAGGACCAGGTACTCGGTAATATGGGCGGCCTTGCGGAGCGCGGCGTGGAACAGGTTGAGCTGGTGGCGCGAGATGGCCGGAACGAAGAAACGAAGGATCGCCTGGATAAAGCCCGAAGTGTTCTGCTCGGAGAATGATTCCGTGGACATCCAGAAAATGAAGGCCATTGCCAGGATGACCGGGAGCCAGTATTTGAACTTGGGCAAGGAATTCATCGTTACGCATCGCTCCTGCCGGAAGACTGCATCATTCTAGCAGATTATGCAGATGAGACCAAGGGAGTCATCCTGACAGGGAGACAATTCAAGTGCGGGAGGAAGCAAAAAAGCCCTTATCATGATCGTGATGGGGGCTTTTTGCGCCTGCTGCATTACAGGCTCATGACTTGGGCGCAGGCGGGAAAAATTTCCTGAACTCAGCCCGTTTCTCCAGCTCCGAGAAGCGCGCATCCTTCTTGAGCAGCGTCTGGAGATCGTTCATGGTTTTGCCCTGTGCAAAGGCGCTTTCGAGCATGGACGCAGCGGCAGCATAGTCTCCCGTGAGATAGCCAGTCTGGAACAGCATCCAGTCCAGGTTCGCCGATTTTCCGCGGCCGACTCTCTTTGCTTCCATAAGGAAGGTATGCGCTGCGAGATAGTTACTTTTATCGAACTCGGCCTCGCCAAGGATCACATAGGGCACCGCATCCTGCGGCTTCGTGGAAACGTACTGACGAAGATAGTTGAGCGCTTTCTCCGGAGACTTGTCGGCGCTCAGGAAGTAGAGACCCATGTAGGCGGACGTGGCGCCGTACTCGAGCGCTTTGAGGCAGAGCTGTTCCTCCTGCTCGGGTGTGTTCGTGTCCTTCCCGGCTACCATGAGGTATGCCTGGCCGATATATTCCCTGCTGGCATCGGAGTAAGACGTCTTTGCATCTACCTTTTCCACGATCTTGTCGTATTGCTCGGCTTCGGCGAGCCTGGCGAACTCCTTACAGAGGGCATCCTTGTCCGCGCAGGGCTTGTGCTCGCCTGCGAAGGCAGGGGATAGGGTGACCAGGAACATCCCGACAAAAGCGACAGAGACTGCATACCGCGTGCGCATCGTAACCTCCTGTAATATGCCGGGCCTGATACAGAATGAATAGCCCGGAAAGGACTTAGACTATAGCAAAGGCATGACCGCGAGTCAACATAAAATAGCATTTAACCGGTTTTGCTGGTGCAATAGTGCAGAAGAACCCCGAACCCCGACTCCGAACCTCTCCTTCATGCATTGCGTGCCATTTTGAACTGGAGTACAATTTCTCTATGCCGAAATTCGCCATACGATCCGAGTTCAAGCCAACGGGGGACCAGCCTCAGGCGATCGAGAAGCTTTCCGACGGTGTGCTCCGGGGGTTGCAGCACCAGGTGCTTCTGGGCGTGACCGGATCGGGCAAGACCTTCACCATGGCCAATGTGATCGAAGGGGTGCAGAAGCCGGCGCTGGTCATTGCCCATAACAAGACTCTTGCAGCCCAGCTCTACAACGAGTTCAAAGAGCTCTTCCCCGAGAATGCGGTGGAGTATTTCGTTTCCTACTACGATTACTACCAGCCCGAGGCCTACCTCCCGACCACGGATACGTACATCGAAAAGGACTCCGCCATCAACGAACAGATCGACCGCATGCGCCACGCGGCCACGACGGCGCTCTTCGAGCGGAACGACGTGATCATCGTTGCCTCGGTGTCGTGCATCTACGGTCTGGGCTCGCCGGAAGCCTATCACGGCATGCTGCTCTTCCTCGAAAAGGGGCAGCGCATCGAGCGGAACGAGATGCTGCGCAAGCTCGTGGACATTCAGTATTCCCGGAACGATTTCGACTTTCAGCGCGGCACCTTCCGCGTGCGCGGCGACGTATGCGAGATTTTTCCCGCCTCCTACGAGAACACGGCGATCCGCGTCGAGCTTTTCGGCGACGAGATCGATGCCATCTCGGAGTTCGACCCGCTGCTCGGCACGCCGCTCCGGAAGATGGAGAAAGCGGCCATCTATCCCAACAGCCATTACGTCATCCCCGATTCGCACATGAAATCGGCGATGGACTCGATCCATGACGAGCTGCGCGAACGGATCCAGCAGTTCCGGCGGGAGAACAAACTGATCGAGGCGCAGCGCATCGAGCAGCGCACCATGTTCGATCTGGAAATGATCCAGGAGATGGGGTACTGCCATGGCATCGAGAACTACTCCCGCCATCTCTCGGGCAGGCAGCCCGGCGAGCCGCCTCCCACGCTGCTCGACTATTTCCCCAAGGATTACCTGCTCTTCATCGACGAATCCCATGCCACAGTGCCGCAGATCGGGGGCATGTTCAACGGAGACCGTGCGCGAAAGCAGACGCTCGTGGATTTCGGGTTCCGTCTGCCGTCGGCCCTGGATAACCGGCCGCTCAATTTCGAGGAATTCACCGAACGGACGCATCAGCTGGTCTATGTCTCAGCGACACCTGCGGACTACGAGGTGAAGATCAGCAGGAGCAGGATCATCGAGCAGGTGATCCGGCCCACGGGACTCATAGATCCGAAGATCACCGTCAGGCCGGTGAAGGGCCAGGTGGACGACCTGCTGAACGAAGTGCGCAGACACGCGGAGGCGCGGGAGCGCGTGCTGGTGACCACGCTGACCAAGCGCATGGCCGAAGACCTGACGGAGCATTACAAGGACCTGCAGGTGAAGGTCGCCTACTTGCACTCGGACATCGACACCCTGGAGCGCGTGGACATCATCCGCGACCTGCGCCTGGGCAAGTACGACGTCCTGATCGGCATCAACCTGCTGCGCGAGGGCCTGGACATCCCCGAGGTGTCGCTCGTTGCCATCCTGGACGCAGACAAGGAAGGTTTCCTGCGCTCCGCGCGGTCGCTCATCCAGACCATAGGCCGCGCAGCACGGAACGTGAACGGCGAGGTGATCCTCTACGCGGACAGGATGACCGATTCCATGACCCAGGCCATCGGCGAGACGAACCGGCGGCGCCAGATCCAGGAAGCGTACAATCGGAAAAACGGCATCACGCCGCAGACCGTGAAGAAGAACATCATGTCCGCTCTCCGAACCGTCTACGAACAGGATTACTTCACCGTGCCTGTCGCCGCGGAGGAGTCGGAGGAGTACGTGGCCACGGTGGACTTGCCGAAGCTCATCAGCCGCTGGGACAAGGAGATGCGCCAGGCCGCCAAGGAACTCGATTTCGAACGGGCTGCGGAGCTGCGCGACAAGATCGCCGCGCTGCGCAAGAAGGAGATGGCCGTGGGCGTGAAGGTGGAGTAGGTAGAATACGCTATGCTCCTTGCAGAAAAGCTCAAGAACCTTCCGAACGAACCGGGCGTCTATCTCTTCAAGGACGCGAAGGGAACGATCATCTATGTGGGCAAGGCCGTGTCTCTCTGGAACCGGGTAAATTCCTATTTCCAGAAGGGGCCGAAGGGCGAAAAGACGGAGATGCTGGTGTGCCAGATCGTCGATCTGGAAACCATTGTGACCCATACGGAGCTCGAAGCGCTCGCCCTGGAATCCAACCTGATCAAGAAACACCATCCCAAGTACAACATCAGCCTGCGCGACGACAAGAACTATCCCTATCTCCGGTTCGACATCAAGGCGCAGTATCCCCGGCTTGAGGTTGTCCGGCGGCTGAAAAAGGACGGCGCGCTCTACTACGGCCCCTATGTTCCCGCCGGCGGCATGTGGGAAACCCTGGCGCTGATCCGCAGGACCTTTCAGCTCGCCTCGTGCCGCAAGGACCTGGGCGGAAAACCGGAACGCGCCTGCGTGCAGTTCCAGATCGGCCGATGCCTGGGGCCCTGCACCGGGGAGGCGGATGAGAAGGAATATCGGGATATGGCCGACCAGGTCCGGTATTTCCTCGAAGGCAAGAACCGGGACCTGCTGGACATCCTGAAGGCCCGCATGGCCAAGGCATCGGAAGAGACGGAGTACGAGCGTGCCGCAGAGTTGCGCGACCGCATCAGCCGGATCGAAGGGGCGCTGGAGAAGCAGAAGATCATATCGCCGCACTTCGAGAACCAGGACGTGGTGGGCATCGTGGTCGAAGGCGGCCATGCCGACATCCAGACGCTCTTCATCAGGAACGGCATGGTGCTGGGCAGGAAGGACTTCTTCCTGCCCGACGTGCGCGGCAGCGAGGCAGTGGAGGTGCTCGTCGACTTCCTGAACCAGTTCTACACCAAGGAAATGATCGTGCCCGAGGAGGTGCTCCTGCCTTTCGAGATCCCGGGACGCGAGGTCTTCGAAGCCTGGCTCACTGAGAAGCGGGGCGCCCGCGTAGAAGTCCTCGTGCCGCAGCGCGGCAGAAAGCGCGAACTGGTCCAGATGGCCGCGGACAATGCCGCCCAGTCGCTCCGGCAGCAGCTCCTGTCCCAGAAAAGCAAGGACCGGATTCTGGCCAATCTGCAGGAGGAACTGGCGCTCATGAATCTGCCGCGCAGGATCGAGGCCTTCGACATCTCAACGATACAGGGCACTGATTCCGTCGGCAGCATGGTCACCTTCGACAGCAATCGCTCTGACAAGCGGGGGTACCGGCGCTTCCGGATCAAGACGGTCTCGGGCCAGGATGATTTCGGCATGATGAAGGAAGTTATCGGGAGGCGTTACGCCAACGCGACCATGGGCGATCCGCCGGATCTGATCCTGATCGACGGAGGCAAGGGCCAGCTGAATGCGGCCCTGGAAGCGCTCGCCGAGCTGGGCATCGATGGGCCCGACATCATCGGTCTTGCAAAGGCCCGGAGCGGGGAAGAGGGAACAGCCCGCGAGTTCGAGCGCGTGTTTTTGCCCGGTGAGTCCGAGCCGATCATCCTGCCGCCCGCGAGCGCGGCCACGCATCTGATCGCCCGGGTGCGCGACGAGGCGCACCGCTTTGCCATCGAGTATCACCGCAAGCTGCGCGAGAAGCGCGCCATCGCGTCGGAGCTTGACGAGATCCCCGGCATCGGCGAGATGCGGAAGAAAGCGCTCCTCCGCCACTTCGGCAGCGTCGAGAAGGTAAAGCAGGCGACGACTGACGATCTGGCCGGCGTGAAGGGGATGACGAAGAAAGCGGCGAAAGAGGTTGTGGAATTCTTTTCAGGGTCCAGGGGCCAGGGGCAAGGGACCAGTTAAGCAAAAACAGCAAAGAGGATGCTCATGGACAAAACGGCGAGAGGGTTTCGGCAACTCAGCGTGTGGCAGAAATCGTACGAAATGACGTTGGATATTTACCGATTGACAAGGAACTTTCCAAAATCTGAACTGTATGGAATGACATCCCAGATACAGAGAGCAGCTGTATCCATTCCTGCGAATATTTCGGAAGGCTACGACAGAAATCATAAGAAAGAATACGTGCAGTTTCTTAGTATCGCTCGTGGTTCGCTGGGCGAACTGGAAACGCTCTTGATGTTGGCGAAGGACCTGGGATATCTGTCTGGAAATGATTTTTGCGCAGTGGATGCCAAACGTGCCGAAACGGCGAGGATGATACAAGGATTGATCAGGTCCTTGTCTTGATCTTGGCCCCTGGCTACCGGACCCTGGACCCTATGAAGGAGTATACATGACCAACGAACAATGGCTTTCGATCTTCCGTGACATCGGCAAACACGTATGCCACGGCATCAGTGAATTCCTTTCCCGCGAGGGCGGCAAGATCGCGATCGGCAGGGGAGCGGGAGGG
Organism: Nitrospirota bacterium; assembly: GCA_021814615.1. Taxonomy (GTDB): domain Bacteria; phylum Nitrospirota; class UBA9217; order UBA9217; family UBA9217; genus JAKAHZ01. The sequence continues at coordinate 5,944 of JAKAHZ010000145.1, forward strand.
GACAAGACCTTCCCGGTGGACAAGTGGGCCGAGGACCTTGTCATTGCCGGGCTTGAGAACGTGTATCGTCAGGGCGAGGCCTTCACGGTCATCTCCGAAGAACTGGGTGTGCGCAAGTTCGGCGAGGGGAAGATGACGATCCTGATCGATCCCATCGACGGCAGCAACAACGCCAAGAACGGCGTGCCCTTCTTCTCCCTGTCCATGGCGCTGCTGGACGGCGACCGGCTGGCGGGACTGCGCGTCGGATACGTGATCAACCTCGCTTCGGGCGACGAATTCTGGGCGGTCAAGGGCGGCGGCGCGTTCAAGAACGGCCAGCCGATCCGTACGGCAGATACGGACACGCTCACGATCACGGGGTTCGAGGCATCGGACCCTGCCAATGATTTTCCGCGGCTTTTGCCGCTGCTCCGCGCGTCCCGCCGCACGCGCTGCTTCGGGTCCACGGCGCTTGATCTCGTCTACCTTGCATCAGGCGCCCTCAGCATCTTGGTGACGGCGACCCCTTCGCGGTCCTTCGATTACGCCGCGGGCATGCTCATCCTGCTGGAGGCGGGCGGCGTGATGACCGATATTTCCGGAAAGCCTCTTGATGATGTGGAAGCAGGGCTTGGGCGCACAGTTCCGCTTCTTGCCGCCAAGAACAGGGCAGCCCATGAACAGGCGCTGAAGCTTTTGAAGGGGTAAGCGGGGATCCCTTGTTCTTCGCCAGACGCATTACACCCCCCTGTAACCTTTTCTCGGATCAATCGTCATATTATCGAACAAGGCGGCCAGGAAAAACTCCCGGGATGGCCGCGCTTATTCCGCGGACCAGTGTCATCACTGGCGGTCACTGGTTTTGCGACCGTTCTCAGCCAGAATCTCAGGGATTTATAGGAGGGACTCACATGAAACGGATAATGATCGGCATGGCTGTGCTCGCATCCTCGTTGATGCTTCTCGGTTCTGTCCAGGCGGCTGACCAGATCCAGACCAAGGATCAGATTCAAACAAAGGATCAGGTACAAACCAAGGACCAGATTCAGACGAAAGAGCAGACTCAGACCAAGCAGCAGCTGAAGGACGGGACAGGCTCGAAGAAGCAGACCAAGAAACAGAAGAAGGAGCATGCACAGAAGAAAGAACACGCGCAGAAGCATTCCGGCGCCGGCAGCGGCAGCGGAATGGGAATGCAGGGCAAGTAGAACTGATTGCGCTGCGGGGCGGATCAGGACGGGCCGCTCCGCAGCGGAAATTCAGAAAGAAACATAAGAGGAAGCACAAGGTCGGGTCCTGCGGTTTTCAGTTGTCAAAGAGCGAAGATGTCTTTCGAGCGAGTGCAATTGTATCGTTAATCCCAATAGATAGCAAGCGCATGGGACGCGTGATGTATTGACTTACCCCGGGATTTATGTAATTATGGCTTTATGGCGCTTGTGAATCACACCACTCGCGAGATCAACGCGAAGATCGTCTACTACGGACCGGGTCTCTGCGGCAAGACCACCAATATTCATTTCATCTTCCATCGCATCTCCCCGAACCAGCGCGGCAAGCTGATCTCGCTTGCCACGGAGACGGATCGGACGCTGTTCTTCGACTTCCTTCCCGTTGAACTCGGAACGGTCAAGGGTTACAAGGTCCGCTTTCACCTCTATACCGTGCCGGGGCAGGTCTTCTACAACGCTACGCGAAAGCTCGTCCTCAAGGGCGCCGACGGGGTCATCTTTGTCGCCGACTCCCAGCGCGCCATGCTCGAGGCCAACCTGGAAAGCCTGGGGAACCTGAAGGAAAATT
>JAKAHZ010000146.1 GCA_021814615.1 Nitrospirota bacterium
TTCAGAGTTCACAGTTCTAAGTTCAGAGTTCGAGAGAAAGAGTGAAGCATACTGAGGGTCGCCGGCCCATTTGAGCGGCGGTTTGAAGTCAGGGTCGTGGGCTACTACGCGCTTGGCGTCGATGGCCACGACGATGCATTGGGAGCCGAACTTGAGCGACGCAGCCTTGATGAATTCTGGGTCATGGACCGCGGTCGTGTTGATCGAGACCTTGTCCGCGCCGGCCAGGAGCAGGTTCCGGATGTCGTCGAGCACCTTGATGCCGCCGCCCACGGTCAGGGGCATGAAGACCTGTTCCGCCGTGCGGCGTACAACGTCGAGGATGATGCCGCGCTCCTCGTGGGAGGCGGTGATGTCCAGGAAGGTGAGCTCGTCGGCGCCCTGCTCGTCGTAGGCGCGGGCGATCTCGACCGGGTCGCCTGCGTCGCGCAGGTTCACGAAGGAGACGCCCTTGACAACGCGGCCCGCTTTTACGTCCAGGCAGGGGATGATTCGTTTGGTCAGCATTCTGAGTCCTCTAAACGACAATAAATCATTGAACCGCGAAGGCGCGAAGAACGCGAAGAAATCATTAACACAGATAAAGACGGATTGAAAGAAGAAAAAGCATGATCAATCTAGCACTGCTCTATCAGGCTTCTTCATAGGTCGTTCTCGGCGGAAATCTGTGTACTATTGAATTTTCTTGCCTCTATCTCGCGCAGCGGTTGTCGTTCATCTTCACGAAGGTGATCGCTTCCTTGAGATCGAGCGAGCCGCTGTAGATCGCCTTGCCCGTGATCACGCCGGTGACGCCGGCATGGCGCACGGCCAGCAGGTTCTCGATGTCCTTCATCGTATGCACGCCGCCGGAGGCGATGACCGGGATATGCAGCGCCTTTGCCAGGTCGCGGGTGGCCTCGATGTTCGGGCCCGAGAGCATGCCATCGCGCTTGATGTCCGTGTAGATGATCGCGATCACGCCATGGTCCTGCATCTGCAAGGCCAGGGCCACGGCCTTCACCTTCGTCACTTCCGCCCAGCCCTTGATCGCCACCATCCCTTCCTTGGCATCGATGCCCACGATGATCTTGCCCGGGAATTTCTTGCAGGCTTCGGCGACAAAGGCGGGATTCTCGATCGCAGCGGTTCCCAGGATGATGCGGTTGATGCCGATGGAGACCAGCGTCTCGATGGTCGCGAGATCGCGGATGCCGCCGCCTACCTCGATGGACATCTTGACATTCGAACGGATCGATTTGATGGCGTCGAGGTTCTTCGGCATGCCGGCAAAAGCGCCGTTCAGGTCAACGACATGCAACAGCTCGGCGCCCTGCGATTCCCAGTGCTTTGCCATGGCGCCCGGGTCCTCGCCGTAGACGGTGGCCTTGTCCATGAGCCCCTGCTGGAGCCGGACGCATTTGCCTTCCTTGAGATCGATCGCTGGAATGATTAACATCGTTAAGTCCTTTGCCACAAAGCCGCTAAGACACGAAGGAAAGGGATTTCTTAGTGACTTTGTGCCTTCGTGGCTGAGATCATGATTTCATCTCTCCGAAGTGCTTCAATATTGATAGCCCCAGGGCCTGGCTCTTTTCGGGGTGGAACTGGGTCGCGAAGATGTTGTCCTTCCAGACGCTCGAGACGAACTCCATGCCGTAGTCCGTGGTCGTGGCGATGACGGACTTGTCCTCGGGCACCACATGGAAGGAGTGGACGAAGTACACATGGCTCCCGTCGGGAACATCGGCCAGCGCCGGCGGACGGCGCTTGATGGACAGGCTGTTCCATCCCATGTGCGGGATCTTGAGGTCCTTGACCGCCGGACCCTTGAACCGGACGACCTTTCCCTTGATGATGTCCAGTCCCTTGGAGATGCCGAACTCCTCGCTCTCGGTGAACAGGAGCTGGAGCCCGAGGCAGATGCCGAGAAAAGGCTTGCCCGAGGCGATGCTCTTCTGCACCGCGTCGATCAGGCCGTATTCCTCCAGGTTCCGCATGCAGTCCGGGAAGGCGCCCACGCCGGGCAGGACCACCCTGCGGGCGTCCAGGATCGTGTGCGGCTCGCGCGTCACGACCGCTTCGTGGCCCATGCGCTCGAAGCCCTTCTGCACGCTCCGGAGATTTCCCATGCCGTAATCAATAATGGCAATCATAGTATGGTGAGACAGGAGTCAGGAGCCAGAATTCAGGAGTCAGGAGAAAATCCAACTGCCGATGATCACTTTCTTCTGGCTCCTGGCTACTGACGTCTGACTCCTGAAGTTTAAATCTTTCCCTTCGTCGACAGCACACCCTTGATCCGCGGATCCATGCTCGTTGCCTGGTCCAGTGCCCTGCCGAAGGCCTTGAAGATGCCTTCGAGCATATGGTGCACGTCGCGGCCGTAGAAGAGGTTCACGTGCAGGTTCATGCCCGCGTGGTTCACCACGGACTGGAAGAAATCCTCGGCCAGTCCCGGATCGAAATCCTTGAGCTTGTACTTCTTCGGCAGGTCCACCTGGTAGACCAGGAAGGGCCTGCCCGACAGGTCCATCACCACCTGCGCCAGGGTCTCGTCCATGGGCACGGTCGCCTCGCCGTAGCGCCGGATGCCGCGGCTTTCGCCCAGGGCCTTTTTCAAGGCCTGTCCGAAGGCTATCCCCAGGTCCTCGACGGTGTGATGATCGTCTATGTGCGTATCGCCCTTTGCCTTCACCGTGAGGTCGAAAAACCCGTGCTTGGCGATGTGCGAGAACATGTGGTCCATGAACGGGACACCGCAGTCGATCTTGTAGACGCCCGTGCCGTCCAGGTCCAGGGTGATCTTGATGTTCGTTTCCTTGGTTTTGCGTTCGATCGTCGCTTTGCGGGGCATGCACAACTCCTTTTTTGACACTGATTGACCCTGAGAAAGGCTATGAAGATTCATGATACAGCGGATGCAAGGTCATGCCTCTTCCGAAGTCAAATCGGCCGTTATCAGTGTCAAAGAATCTGCTTCAGGTTCTTCAGGAACTCCCGGTTCTGGCCTGGCGTGCCGATCGTCACACGGAGGCAGCCCTTGAGCGGGCCGGGCTTGTCCAGGTTTTTGACCAGGATGCCGCACCGCTTGAGCGCCTTGAATACAGCGGTGGCGTCCTTCTCGATCCAGATCAGCAGGAAGTTCGTCTCCGACGGGAAGGGCGTGACGCCGGGAGTGGCGAGCAGCGCCTGATAGAGCTTCTTCCGCTCCGCCACGATCAGGTCCACCTGCTTCTGGAACAGAGCGCGACGCTTCAGCGCGGCCACACCGGCAGCCTGGGACAGCATGTTGATATTATAGGGCAGCCGCACCTTGTTCAGCTCCGCGATCACGGAAGGCGATGCGGTAAGCAGGCCTATCCGGAGCCCGGCAAAGCCGATCTTGGACAGGGTCCGTAGGATGATCATGTTCGGATGGCGGCTGATCCAGGGCAGGAAGGACCGGCCCGAGAAGCTGTAATAGGCTTCGTCGATCACCACGGCTGCGCTTACGTTCTCGAGGACCCTGCGAACGGCGGCGTCGGAGAAGCGGTTGCCCGTGGGATTGTTGGGGTTCGCCAGAAAGATGACCTTCGCTCCCGTGAGCTTCGTCTTCCTGATCACCGCGTCCGCATCGAGATCGAACTCCTTCGTGAGCGGCACGGTCACCACATCCTGCGACAGCACGCGCGGCGTGAGATCGTACATGGCGAAGGAGGGCGCCGGCGTGAGCACCGGTCCGCCGAAGGCGATGACGATGTCCTGGATCAGCTCGTCGGAACCGTTGCCCAGGATCATGCGGTCGGGATGGATGCCCCAGAGCCTGTCGATCTCCTTCTTCAGTTCCTTTGCCGACGGGTCGGGATACAGATTGATCCGGCTGCTTTTGACTGCAGCGAGGATTGCGCGCCTGGCCTGCTCGGGCATGGGGAAGGGATTCTCCATGGCGTCGAGCTTGATCCGGACCGGCGTCTCGTCGACGTGATAGGCAGCGAGCGCCCGCACCGACGGCTGGACATTCTTCGCAATATCCTTTGAATTGTTCGGTTTTTTCCGCATGGTCGTGATAATATACCGGAAAGCCGGAGATGGTACAAGGATAAAAGTGTCGCATGCCACGGACCAGTGCACACTGATCGACATACAGCGACGTCCGCGGGCCTGCTGCCGGGGGATGCCGTGGGGACGAGTTCGCTATTCGCTGTTCGAAAGGCAAGGAAAGGATCTCTGCATGCACACCAGATTGAACGAGATCGTGGCAAAGATGAAGGAACTGGAGAAGGAACTGGTTGCCGAGATCCAGAAGAGCGAAGAGGAATATTACTACAAGGTCCGGGGAAAGATCGTCACCTTCGAGGAATGGGTGAAGCACGAGCAGCAGGAACTCGTGCACAAGCTGATCCCCTGGCTCCGAGAATCCACATGGCCCGTTATACTTACGACGCCCGTTGTCTGGGCTTGCCTCTTTCCGGCTCTGTTCCTGGACCTGATGCTTACGCTGTTCCAGCATATTTGCTTCCCCATCTACGGCATCCCGAAGGTGAGGCGGGCAGACTATCTCGTGGTCATGGACCGCAGGGCGCTCGCCTACCTGAACATCATCGAAAAAGTGAACTGCATCTATTGCTCCTATTTCAACGGCATGATCGCCTATGTGCAGGAGATCGCAGGCAGGACCGAGCAGTACTGGTGCCCCATCAAACATGCGCGCAAGACCGCGGCGCTCCACAGCAGGTACATCAAGTTCTTCGAGTACGGAGACGGCAAAGGCTACCGGGAGCATCTCGAGGAAGTGCGGCGCGATTTTGCGGACCTGTCGTCGTCTGAGAAGGTTGAGCAGATCCCGCCCCGGGCATGATGAGGACCCTGGTCCGTTAAAAGCGTTGCAAAGTCTGGCTGTTTATTGTAAGTTCATCTCGCATCACAACTCATTTCATTCAAGGAGCTTTGCATCGATGGATCTCTGTCCCTGTGGTTCCTCCCGCCCCTACGCTGAGTGCTGCGGTCCCGTCATCGCTCGCCAGCGGACCGCGACGACGGCCGAAGAGCTCATGCGCTCGCGGTACAGCGCCTATGTGAAAAAGGAGATCGGCTGGTTGCTTGCGTCGCTCCACCCGGATCACCGGTCGGATTTCGACGAGGCCAGCAGCCGTGCCTGGGCCGACCGTGCAACATGGCACGGCATCGAGATCGTGAACTCCGTCAAGGGCGGGCCGGACGACACGGAGGGCCAGGTGGAGTTCGCCGTATCCTTCACCGAGAACGGCACAACGCAGGAGCATCGCGAACTTTCGTCTTTCGAGAAGAAGGGCGGAGCCTGGTACTTCACGAACGGCAAGAACCTGCCGCCCCGGCCGGTCACCCGTTCCGCGCCCAAGGTGGGAAGGAACGATCCCTGTCCCTGCGGGAGCGGAAAGAAATACAAGAAATGCTGCGGCTAGCCTCCAACGTTGCTTTCTGACGGCCTCTTGTGAGAACCGGATGAACAACCTGCGCGCCTTTCGACTGCCCGTCAAGATCGGGATTGCCCTGCTGCTGGTCGCCCTCTTTGCCGGAGGCTACGGCACCCGGATGCTGACGGAGCCTGCCGAGCCGGTCCATTCCCAGATCCGCCTCAAAGGCTACCGGTTCATCCACCCGCTCCTGGAGTGCGAGGTTCCCCATCTCACCGACACAGTCCATCCCGACATCGATCCTTTGCGGGATGCCGTGCAGGACGTAGTGGACGAGCATGTGAAGGACCGGTCCGCACAGGTGATCGCGGTCTACTTCCGCGACCTCACGAGCGGGGCATGGTTCGGCATCAATGACCGGGAGCGGTTCACACCCGCCAGCCTGATGAAGGTGCCGCTCATGATCGCCGTATTGAAGCGGTCGGAGGGCAAGCCGGAATATCTGCTGCGGGAACTCCGGTATACCGGCGGTCTTGATCTCCGTGAATTCCAGCATGTGCCGCCCGCTGAGGTCCTGCAGAAAGGGGCATCCTACACGATCGACGATCTGCTGTACCGCATGATCGCCTATTCGGATAACGATGCTGCAATGCTCCTCGCCCGCGCTCACGGGGGGGCGCTCCTTGCCGGAACATTCGCCGACCTGCAGCTTCCTTTTCGCGAGGGCGTGGGGGAGGAGTTCATCGATGTCCGCAGCTTCTCCGCCTTCTTCCGCGTTCTCTTCAACGCCTCCTATCTGAGCCACGGTTCGTCGGAGCGGGCGCTCGGGTATCTCTCCCGTTCCCCCTACGCCGACGGCATCCGCTCGGGGCTTCCTCAGGGCGTCTCCGTGGCGAGCAAGTTCGGCGAGTTCTCTGCCGGGAGCTATCAGCTCCATGAATTCGGCGTCGTCTATTATCCCGACCACCCCTATCTTCTGGGCATTGTAACGAAAGGCGGGACCCCGGTTTCTCTTCCCCATGTGCTGCAGGAGCTCTCGAAGGCGATCTACGGGGAGCTCGAACGGCAGCATCGCGAACAAAGCAAAACCCCGTGAATCTTTACGCATGAAGTCGTTCTCCCCTGCGACATCGAACCTCGCATGATCCCTTGCAAACCTTCTGCCCCTCCGGTATCAACGCGCTATACTTAGAACACATGTGCCTCATCGCCATGGCTGTCTTCGGGAACGAGGTGTCTTATGAAAACGAAACGATATTTTCTGAAGTCTTTCGTGATGCTTGCCGCGCTACTTCCAGCCGTTGCGCCTGCTGAACAGGTGGACCATCATGGCTCGCCGGTGGATGCCGGAGCTGCCGCAGAGACCTGCCTGTCCTGCCATGACGGAATGACCGCGAGGAATGCCAGATTCTGCACGGTCAAATGCGATTTTCGCGGCCCTCATTCGCTGCTTAGAAACTATCCTCCCCCCGGCATGGAATCGAAATACGCGCCTGCGGCTTTGTTGCCGTCACGGGGCATCAAGCTGCAGAACGGCAAGGTGACGTGTCTGTCCTGTCACGACATCACAAACCCGGAGTCGAATCATCTGATCAGAGTGAAGTTCGGCGGCAGTCTATGCAAGAACTGCCATATCAGGCAGTAATTCCCCCTTCGACACTGTTCGACTCCTCGATTTGCATCTTTCGTTGTACAGCCCGGTTTTCTTGACACGAAAAGATACGCTGCATACAATTAAAGAAGAGGATAAATGTCCTCCGATAAATGTACCGATCAAGGAGGTTTTGCTATGAAAGTCGTGCGTATGGTGATTGCAGTGATGTTTGCGTTGTTCATGACCGCATCGCTCGGCATGGCCGCGAAGAAACATGACGTGTTCAAGGCCTATTTGTCAGGCAAACACGAGGTTCCGGCAACGATGACGAAAGCCACCGGCGAGGCCGTCTTCCGCCTGAGCAAGGACGGCAAAGAGATGACCTACGATCTGAGGGTGAAGGGAATCGAGAATGTAACGGCATCGCATATCCACGCCGGGAAAACGGGCGAGAACGGCGGGCCGGTGGTAGGCCTGTTCGGCGGTCCCAAGAAAGAGGGTAAATTCGGCGGCGAGCTCGCCAAGGGCGTCATCACCGAGAAAGATCTGGTAGGGCCGCTCGCCGGCAAGACGGTCGGCGATCTTGCCAAGATGATCGCGGACGGCGACGCCTATGTGAACGTCCACACGGACAAGTTTCCTGACGGAGAACTTCGCGGCCAGATCAAGTAGAGCATCGATTGGAGTTGAGGATCCGAGATGAACGGAAAAGGGACCGACGCTTCTGCGCCGGTCCCTTTTTGGGAGTTGCCGTAAGGATGGCGCC
>JAKAHZ010000147.1 GCA_021814615.1 Nitrospirota bacterium
GATCTTACGAACGTGACAAGCGGCAACAGGTCCTTCCGCGGCAACATTCTCTTCACGCACAAAGGCTTGAGCGGCCCGGCGATCCTGCAGGCCTCGCTCTACTGGGAGCAGAAAACGGCAATTACCATAGATCTCCTGCCGGGCCTTGACATCGCGGAAGCCTTCAGGGAAAAGCGCCAGAGCAGAATGCTTATCGGCAATCTGCTCGGGACGCTCCTGCCGAAGCGGTTCGTGCAAGCATGGCTTGACGAAACGCTTTCAACGCGGCCAATTGTTGAATGCTCGAACAAGGATCTGCAGGCACTGGCGCACGACCTCCAGCACTGGTTGATCGTGCCAGCGGGTACGGAGGGGTTCAAGACCGCAGAAGTGACCGCAGGCGGCGTGGACACCGATGAGCTTTCCTCAAAAACGATGGAAGCGAAGAAGGCGCCGGGGCTTTACGTGATCGGCGAGGTGATGGACGTGACCGGTGAGCTGGGCGGGTACAACCTGCACTGGGCCTGGGCATCGGGCTATGCAGCCGGGCAGTATGCCTGATCCGAAAAGTCGCAAAGGTACTCGTAAGCATTCAAAACCTGCCACTGAGACACCAGACGCAGAGAAAACAATTTGCATATACCGATGATTTTCTCAGTGTCCTCAGTGTCTCCGTGGTAATAATCGACTTGTTACGACTTCATCAGTATTCCATGAACGCAGTTCTTCGCGACTTCTTTTCTGAAGTCACTTCTTCGCGTTCGCAGCCTGCCCTCGAATGGTTAAATCGGGGCATCCTGTCGGTTCAACTAAAAAGGCCCGAACATTGTTCGGGCCTTTGTCATTTCGTATACGTTACATGCAGCCTACGATGCCCTGACGGGGATCTTCAGCTTCTGGCCGATACGCAGCAACCTGCCCGAGCGGAGGTTGTTCGCCTCGAGGATGCGCGACACGCTGGTGCGGTAGCGGACGGCGATGGTCGAGAGCGTCTCCCCCCTGCGCACGCGGTGCACCACGAAGGCAGGCTTGGGCGGAGCGTATTTCGGAAGGCTGTCGATGGAAGCAGAGGCGACCTGCGCCTTGCCCGAGGGGACCTTGAGCGCATACGAACCAGGCGGCGTGGCCTGATATCGCAGCTCGGGGTTCAGGAGCGACAGGTCGTCTGCGTCGCAGTCGATCTTCTCGGCGAGCTTTGCCAGCTGCACCGGCTTTTCGCAGGACACCGTCTCAAAGGGCATTGACTGTTCGAGCTCGTCGAAGGCGAAGCCGTACTTGGCGGGGTCCTTCACGATCGCCAGCGTGGCAAGGAAGCGCGGATAGTACCGTGCCGTCTCGCGCGGCAGCCGTTCATAGAGGTCCCAGAAATTGTCGAGGTAGTTGATCTTCTGGTTGCGGATCACGCGCAGCACCGCGCCCTCGCCGCAGTTGTAGGCGGCGAGCACCGTGGCCCAGTCGCCGAACATGTCGTGCAACTCCCGGAGATAGGCGATGGCCGCTGCCGTTGCCTTTTCCGGATCGAGCCGTTCATCGACCCAGTCGGTGCGCTTCAGCCCGTACTTGTATCCCGTCGAGGGGATGAACTGCCAGAGGCCGAGCGCCCGCGCGCGGGAAAGCGCCCGGACCTTGAACCCGCTCTCGATCAAGGGCAGCCACGAAAGCTCCTCGGGCATCCCCGCCTCGCGGAATGCCTTCGCCATCTGCTCGCGGTACCTGCCGGACCGGCGGTAGGATTCGATGAAGAAATCGCGCTCCATCCCCTGAAAGAGCTTTATCTCGCGCTCCACATGGTCGTTCACCATGAGGGGAATCTCGTTGTGGGTGCCGGTGGCCTTGGTGAAGCGCGTGCTGTAGATCTCCGTCAGCCGCCGGGAGATGAGGAACCGCAGGTCTTCCCGCTGTTGCGCCTCCTTGTCGCCCCCCTCCATAGGCGCGGCAAGCAGGGCGGCATAGGCCTTATCCAGGGTCTCGATGGCCTTGTCGCGGTCGCCCGCTGCCCAGAGCTGGCGTGCCGTTTCGACCAGGTCCAACGCCGCATCGAGCGTTACTGGCTCATTATCATCGCCGCTGTTGTCATCAGCCGCATCGCCGGCGGCATCGGCTGCAAGGGTCGGCGCTGCGGGAGCGGGCTCAGCCGCCTGTTCATGCACAGCAGGAGCAGTTGCAACCATGCTCTCTTCACCCGGGAACATCACCGCAGGCGTGGTTTCCTGGGAAGTCTGCAAAGCAGCTGGGCTGGTGTGGGTGCTGCAGGCCGCAAGGGTAAATAAGAGAAGAAGAAGGAAAGGGAAACGAATGAGTCTGTCCATAATTGAGCTGAATAGTACCGTGGATAGCGTGGAAATGCAAACAGTTTCGCGCCATTACGCTTGAATTTTCTTTCTGGCCGTGCTACCTTTCGAGAAATTGCTGTTCATCCGGGGGGAAAACATGAACGTGCGTCTGGTCCTGCCCTTCCTTGCCTGCCTGGTCTTCACGGTCTTGCCGACATCCTGCAAACAGCAGGAGCATGTCCCCGCCGTGCCGGGCAATCCTGCTCCGCCGTTCAAACTCGTTGATGTGAACGGCGCGCCGGTGCGTCTTTCGGATTTCGCAGGTTCTGTGGTCGTGCTGGATTTCTGGGCAACCTGGTGCGGCCCCTGCCGGGAAGCGACGGCCGAGCTCGAACAGCTGCACCGGCAGTATGCGGACAGGAAGGTCGTGGTCGTCGGCATCAGCGTGAACAAGGAGGCCGATGCCGCTGAGCGGATAAAATCGTTTGCCAAAGTGCACGGCTTGACCTACCGGCTGGTGAAGGACGACGGCAGCGCATACCGGGCCTACGGCATTACCATTGTCCCGGCAACATTCATCCTCGACAGGAATCACATCATCAGGGTAACTTATCCCGGATTTCAGCCCGGCATTGCAAAGCAGATGGCCATGGAGATCGACAAGCTGCTGTGAGAATGGAGTAAGTTAACGCTGATCAGAGACATGCGGGATTTGGGGAAAAGCTTAAAGACCATTAATTCTCTCCCCATGCGAACATTCCCGTCATGCGATTGAGTCCGAGGGTTAAACATTTCAGACTGACTGAGGGCTAAGCCCGAGTTTCTGAAATGTACCGAGGACGACCGAGCAGGACGGACCAGAATGGTCGCTGGGTGCCCTTCTTTGGCGCCACCTTTCTTCGGGCAAGCAAGAAAGGTGGCTGGGAGGCTGTCCTAGGATTGACAGCTCTGTAAATTCACTTGTCGAGATTCTATTGATATTCACACGAAGGTCAGAGCCTAAAAAAAACGCCTCCGGATACTCCGGAGGCGTTTCGCTTTTCTCTGATTGTTCTTCCTGTTCTACGCCGTTGCCACGGCCTTCCCGGTCAGCTCTCCCATGAGCTCCGCCACGGAAACGATGCGCTTGATCCTGTTGGCATTGGTGCCCACGGTATAGAGCGGCTCCTCCACGTCGCGGTTGTATCCCGCCGAACTCAAAAGGCCGTTGCAGATGCAGAAGTGATGGAGGTTGCTTTCCTTGGCCGGACAGCGGCTGTACTTGCCCTCGTTGTCCTTCAGGAGCACGTACCCCTTATCGCACTTCGGCTTGCGCAGGTGCTGCTGCGCGGAAACATACATGGGCGACTGCTTGATCACGCGGAACGGCAGGCCGCAGGGCGATCCCGGGTCATGAGCCACGACGATATCCTCTTCGGTGCAGTTCACCACGGACTGCTTGTACTCCGCCGAAGCGCTGCTCTCTTCGGTAGCCAGGAACCGCGTGCCCATCTGGACGCCGTCGGCGCCCATCTTGAGGAACCGGACGATGTCCTCGTGGGTGTAGATGCCGCCCGCCACGATCACGGGGATGTTGCCGAGCCGGATCGCCGCTTCCTTCACCGGAGGCAGCAGGTTTTCGAGCCGGTTCTCCACCAGGTCGATCTGTTCGAGCCGGAAGCCCAGGTGACCGCCGGCAAGCGGTCCTTCGAGCACGATGGCATCGGGACGGTACTTGAACCGCTCCCATTTTTTGCAGATCAGTTCGAGCGCCCGCACGGAGGAGACGATGGGAATGAGCGCCGTGTCCTTGACCGGTTGGATCCCCGGTAGGGAAAGGGGCAGGCCGGCGCCGGAAATGATGGCATCCGCGCCGGCATCGAGGGCACCGCGCACCGACGCTTCGTAATCCCGGCCGAGGGCGCACATGATGTTGATCCCGGCAAAACCGCCCTTGGCCTTTGCCAGGGAGACCTCTTCATAGGCAGCGGCATAGGTATCGACCTTCTTGCCGGTCCGTTTGGAGACCAGCCGGTCGATACAAGCGCTCGAAACAATGCCCAGGCCGCCCTCTGCCGCCACGGCGCTGGCCAGCGGGGAAAGGGACACGCCGACGCCCATGCCGCCCTGTACAATGGGCACGGGCAGTCGTTTTCCCTTAATCGTAAGGCCGGGTAAGGTGGTTCGTTGCTGCACTCTCTTTGCTCCTTGTTGATGGCAAATGGCGGAAGCCTGCGGGAAAGGGACTCCGTCATAAGGGTAAGTTTCTCTGCCCGAACCGGATACGTCGGGTCCCCGCAAGTAGGCATTTATAGTAACCGTTTTTCTCATGCGGAAGCAAGCAAAAACTGCCCTTGCGGAGAAGACGGGAAATCGCGTACAGCCGTTCAGCAGGAAAATCTGCTGCGGGTTGACATTTCGCCGGATTGCTACTATCATAACTAGTAGAAAGCGGAACGGAACGGTGTTTTCGACGAGTCGGACCGCAAAAACCAGCATGTTTTTGCGGTTTTTTTGTTCAATCCACGTTTCGGAGGAGCCATGGGAAAGAAGTTGTATGTGGGGAACTTGCCTTACAGCACGACGGAAGAGGACCTGCGCGACACATTTTCGAAGGTCGGTGAAGTGGCATCGGCAAAGCTGATCATCGACCCGACCAACGGCAGGTCCAAGGGATTCGGCTTCGTGGAAATGGCCTCGGATGAAGACGCGCAAAAGGCAATCTCCACCCTGAACGGCCAGGATTTCCAGGGCCGCTCGCTCAACGTCAGCGAGGCGCGGCCTCCCCGTGAACGCGGCAGCTTCGGGGGCGGCGGCGGTTATGGCGGCGGGCGCGGACGCGGAGGCGGAGGCGGGCGGGACCGCGGAGACTGGCGGTAAAAGACGGTATAAAATCAAAAGGGAGACCACCATGGTCTCCCTTTTTTTGTTTCCTTTCAGGTTTTTCCGAGGAGTATCCTCTATTCGTACCCCGTCGCGACAGATGTCCTGCCCGGCTTCCTGCCGAAGCGGGACCTGCGGTCGCTTTCCGCCGGTCTTGCCCAGGACCGTCCCTTGTCTCCGGGACGGCCGGCGCCGAATCCACTGAACCGCTTTGCCTGGCCCGGCCTGGTATCGGCCCGGAAGGATGTCGTTCTTACGGTCCTGCTCGGCTCGAAGCCGGCGACCGAAACAACCGGGATCTCTCGTTTCAGGAGCCGCTTGATGCCGTGCATGAGCGCCTGTTCCTCCGCCGAAACAAGCGACACGGCCGAACCGCTCATGCCCGCCCTTCCCGTGCGGCCGATCCGGTGCACGTAATCCTCGGGAACGTTCGGGAGCTCGTAATTAACTACGTGCGGCAGCCGGTCGATGTCGATGCCCCTGGCGGCGATGTCCGTGGCAACGAGCACCCGCGCCTTGCCCCGCTTGAAATCGGTCAGGGCCTGCATGCGCGCCGACTGGCTCTTGTTGCCGTGGATCGCCGTTGACGGGATGCCGCCCTTGTGGAGCTGCTCCGCCAGCTTATTGGCGCCGTGCTTGGTGCGCGTGAAGACCAGCACCTGCTTCCAGGCGCCTTCGGTGATCAGGTGCGACAGAAGCTCGCGCTTCCGTTCCCGGTCCACGGGATGGACCACCTGGCTCACACTTTCGGCGTCCATGGTCCGGCGCGCTGCCTCGATCCGCTCCGGCTTGTCCATCATCCCGTTGATCAGACCGCTGATCTCGCCAGGGAAGGTCGCCGAGAAGAGCAGGTTCTGACGCTTCTGCGGCAGCAGGGCGATGATCCGCTTGATATCGTGGATGAAGCCCATGTCGAGCATGCGATCGGCCTCGTCGAGCACCAGGATCTCGACCCCCGAGAGATCGACGGTCCTGCGTCCGGCATGGTCGAGCAGCCGGCCCGGCGTCGCGACGACGATATCAACACCGCCGCGGAGCGCGCGGATCTGCGGTTCCATGCCCACACCGCCGTACACAACGGCTGAGCGGATCGGGAGGAACTTGCCCAGGTCGCGAACGCTTTCGGCCACCTGCGCCGCAAGCTCCCGCGTGGGCGCGAGCACAAGCATGCGCGGTTTCCTGAACCGGCCGGCCTGGGGCCGGGCCGCGGCCGTCAGGCGATGGAGCGACGGCAGCACGAAGGCCGCGGTCTTGCCCGTGCCGGTCTGCGCCGATGCGACGAGGTCGCGGCCGGCCATTGCCGTGGGGATTGCCCGCTGCTGAATCTCCGTAGGAGTTTCGTAGCCGCTCGCGGTTACGGCCCGCATCAGCGCGGGGTGAAGATTCAACTCTTGAAATGACATACTACCTTTCTTTCCGTACCGGTCACGAGAACGCGTATGCACAGGAACGCACGGAGGTGTTCCGCAGGGGCGGCCAGAGCCTTGCCACTGCAGAAACCTTCCGCATGTTCCGGTCGCAGCGCGGCCGTGGAACACGATCGGATATGTCCCGCCTACCACAGGCGAAACGGCAAATTGTGATGAACCAGGGTGTTGAAGCGGATATCGTGTGGCAGGATGCCGCCGGTCCCAAACGTCACCAACCGGAAGACCTGCGATAGGAAAAGCGCGAGGAAAAGGTCAGGACGAGCCTACAAACTTCGAAGTGAAAGCACTATACCCGGAATGCCCGGGAAAAGCGAGAACTATTTTTTACCATGACACCTCTCTCCTCACGGAAGGAGATGGGTGAGGGATTATTTCCGGTCCTGATGCTTGAAGCTCCGGTAGAGCAGGAGGTCATACACGATCTTAAGGCCTCCGGAGACGAGAAAGGGCGTTGACAGAAGCGCAGGCGTGGCAAGAAATACGCCGGCAATGGCAGGCGAGACCGCGGCGCCCACGGACCGGGCGATGCTTGTCACCCCCGAGGCTGCGGCGCGCTCGTCGGGAGCAACGACGGCCATGGTGTAAGCCTGGCGCGTGGGAACGTCCATCTGCGAGATGCTGAAGCGGGCGAAAAGCACGGCTACCGCGGACGCAAGGCCGGGCATGAAGGGCACGAGACAGAGTAGGATGTTCGACGGCAGGTGCGTGAAAACCATGGTATTGATCAGTCCGATCCTGGACGCGATCTTTGCGGCAAGGAGCGCCGAGATGCCGGCAAGGATGTTGGCGCCGAAGAAGATGGAACCCAGCATGCCCTCGTCAGCGCCGAACTTGATATGGAACCAGTAGGCGATCATGCTTTGGATCACGAACCCGCCGGCAAACGCATCGAGCGAGAAGAGCGCGCTCAACCTGAACACCACGCCTTTCGACTGGTGCAGACCGAGCACCAGATTCTGCTTCTGCGTGGATTTCTGCGCCTCGATCTCCGGCCCCAGCAGCAGGAAGAAGAGCGCCAGGGCAACGCCGACAGCAGCGTAGCCAAGCAGCACGACACGGTA
>JAKAHZ010000020.1 GCA_021814615.1 Nitrospirota bacterium
ATTGCGATAACAACCAGGATCATTGCAATACCGATCCTCGCAATTTCACGATGTCCACAGTACGCAGCTTTGCTTTTCGTTCTCATACCGACCTCACCCTCGATGTTCCCGAGCGTCTTCCCCGGCAACGCATTTCGTGCTGTCATGTTCGGCCATGTCGAGCGACATGCAGATGCGCCGTTCGTCTCCGACTTGTTCCCACGTTATAGCACTTTGGCCGTCACCGGCAAAGAACAACAACAGCAGCATTCCGAAAAGTTAAGGGAAATTATAGCATTGCCACTTAGAAAAGCTACTTTTTTAATCTACGATGCTCGATTCCGATCAATGCCGCCAACACGGCGGAATGAGCATGTCTTACAGCTCGTGGGAAAGGGGAAACGAAAGAATTGCGGCGCCGTCCTTGTTCATTTCTTCCTGGCGTTTACGGACGGGGCCGTAATCCTTGTCGCGAAGATGCTCAAGGATGTCCAGGGCCTCTTCGTCCGTGATGTCATCGGGAGAGAGCGAGGAAAGTTCCGGGATAAGATAGATTTTCTTCCCTTCCATGTACGAGGTCAGCTGATTATAAAACTCGCGCTGACACCGGCCGATGAATCCGCCGCCGATCAGAATCCGACGCGGATTGAATGTCTGAAGAAACCGGTAAAGCACGACGACGCCCTCAGTCGTGAGATCGCCGCTGGACCAGCTTTCAGAGAACAGATAGTGGATCGACGCGCTTTCGCCGGCCGCATTGTTCAGATACGCCGTATAGGAACGGGGAGCGATGCTCTCCCGTTCATAGTTCCCCGGGAGGATCAGGATCGTCTGGGTGCCGGAGGCGGCAAGCTCCCTGATCGCCTGCTCTTCCTGCTCCAGCTGCATCCGCATCAGATCATACTTCGCCGGGGAATACCTGCTGCGCTGGGACTCCCGGAAGAACAGGGCATAGGCCGGGTGCACCATGATCACCACATCGCGCCCCTCCGTTTTCCGCGAAGCGGCATCCGACGCAGAGGCTGAAAGTTCGGGGATCCGGAGCGTCTCCGGGGTGGGTGGGTAATTGCCGAGAAGCTCGATGAATTGGCGGGGAGGTACGGCGGGAGCGCAACTCCAGAAAAGAAGAACAGCGACGGACAGTATCAAGAGCGGCCGCGCAACGCCGGCTGAACGGGAAAGGAATGCCTGAAGCGACATGTTTCGTTGATGAAAAGCCGCGCTGGATTCAGGCGCGGTTGCAGGGTCTGCGGGAGATCCGTTCCCACGTTTCATCGTCGATCTCCTGCAGATAGTCTCCGATGGGATACTCCGTACCGCACACCGTGCAGCGCATGGTTACCAGCTTTCAGCCGATACGAAGATCGATCTTGCCCGAACACATCTTACACTTCATAAAAACCTCAACGCAACAAGAAATCCGAGGAGGAGTCCTCCTGACCCTGTTTATTCGACAATATCCAGTTTGATAGAAAGCTCGCGCAGCTGAGCTGCCGTGACGCGCGAGGGAGCTTCGGTCATGAGGCAGATGGCTTTCTGCGTCTTGGGGAAAGCGATGACGTCGCGAATCGATGCGCTTCCCGTCAGGATGGCGGTCAGCCGGTCCAGGCCGAAGGCGAGGCCGCCGTGGGGCGGAGCGCCGTATTCAAGAGCTTCCAGCAGGAAGCCGAACTTCTTGCGGGCATCTTCTTCCGCGATGTTCAGCAGTTTGAACATCCGCGTCTGAATATCGGAACGGTGGATGCGGATGCTGCCGCCGCCGATCTCGGAGCCGTTCAGCACCATGTCGTAGGCTTTGGCGCGCACTGCTCCCGGCTCGCTCTCCATTCTGGCGATGTCCTCGTCGAAGGGCGCGGTAAACGGATGATGCATGGCATCCCAGCGCTGTTCCTCTTCGTTCCATTCCACCAGCGGAAACTCGGTCACCCAGAGGAAGTTGAGCTTCTTCTCGTCGATCAGGTTCAGGCGCTTGCCGATGTGCAGGCGCAGATACCCCAGCGTGTTGGCAACCACCTTCGGGCTGTCGGCAATGAAGAGCATGAGATCGCCGGTCTTGGCGCCGAAGCGCTCCGCCATGGCGGCCACCTGGCCGTCCTTGAAAAACTTGGCGATGGGAGATTCGAAGCCCTTCTCCGCCACCTTGATCCAGGCAAGGCCCTTGGCGCCGAAGAGCTTGGCCTCGTTCGTCAGATCGTCGATTTCCTTGCGCGAAAGGCCGGCCATGCCCGGGGCGGCGAATCCCCTGACCTGCCCGCCCAATTCGACGGCCTGGGCGAAGACCTTGAAGTCAGATGCCTTCGCGATGTCCGAAACGTCCTTCAGCTCCAGACCGAACCGCGTGTCCGGCTTGTCGGACCCGTACCGGTCCATGGCCTGCTGGTAAGGCAGGCGCGTGAACGGCAGGGGCACCTCGACTCCCTTCACCTCTTTCACCACGGCGGCGATCAGCTGCTCCATGAGCGACATGATCTCTTCCTGGTCGATGAAGGACATCTCGAGATCGATCTGGGTGAACTCCGGCTGCCGGTCGGCGCGCAGGTCCTCGTCGCGGAAGCATTTCACGATCTGGTAATAGCGCTCGAACCCGGCGACCATCAGGATCTGCTTGAAGAGCTGGGGCGACTGCGGCAGGGCGAAGAACATGCCGGGGTTCACGCGGCTGGGGACCAGGTAGTCCCGGGCGCCCTCGGGCGTGCTCTTGGTCAGGAAAGGCGTCTCCACGTCCACGAAACCGTGGTTGTCCAGGAACTGCCGCACCATCCGGGTGATCTGGTGGCGCGTGATCAGCACCTTCTGGATGCTCGGCCGGCGAAGGTCCAGGTAGCGGTACTTGAGCCGGAGCGTCTCGGCCACGTCGCTCTCGTCCTCGATCATGAACGGCGGGGTCTTGGCCTCGCTCAGGATGGAGGCATCGGTGGCGATCACTTCGATCTCGCCCGTCGGCAGGTTCGGATTTGCGGTGTTCTCGGGCCGTGCAGAGACCTTGCCGGTCACGCCGATCACGAACTCGCTTCGTGATTCGCCCGCAATGCGGTGGGCTTCCGCAGCCACCTCGGGATTGAATACGACCTGGGTGACCCCACCCCGGTCCCGGAGATCAATAAAGATGAGCCCGCCGTGATCCCGGCGCGTATGCACCCATCCCATGAGCGTCACCACCCGGCCAACATCCTTCCTGGCCAGCTCACCGCAGGTATGCGTTTTCTTGCTGTATTTCACGTACGTTACCCCACTTTGGCAAAGTCAAAACAGGCTGGATATTATCACCGCGCCCCGTGCAAAGTCAAGGCTTATCGGTCCCGATTTCAATAGGTTAGTGGTGAAGGATCTCGGAAAGACGGGCCCGCGACCGGTGTGCATCGCTGGAACGCAACTCCAGCCCTTTCCCGTTATCCTGTCGCGTTTTTCAGCCTTCGATGGTATGCCGGAAACAATCTGCTTGACATTTTCCCTCGGTTGGTTAAAATGCAGAGCCTTGGTAAACAAGGGATTCTGTGGACAATTCGTCGGAGGAAAAGGACAATGGCGGAATTAAGTAAGACAGCAAAAGCGGCCAGCAAGAAGGCCGTTGTGAACACCAACCCCCAGTGCTGCGGCAAGCCCATGCAGGCAGCGAAGATGATGACTACCACCGGCAAGGTTCGCGGCATGATGTGGCTCTGCGACAAGTGCTGGAAGGAAGAGAAGATCGTCTAGGCACGGACTCGTTTGCTCATCCGGAAGCGGTGGAACTCCTTGTTCCGCCGCTTTTTTTTCGCCTTTCGCGGGCATCCATAAATTAAATTAATTTGCAAAGGTGCAGGGTTTATGTTAGTCTTTACCGGTTCGTTGCCGGACCCACGGATGCTGCACCACCCCAATCTTTTCGCCTAAGGAGACATTCCGATCCCATGGCACTCTTTCCCCAGAAAATAGACTTTTTCGAGATGTTCGACCGGGCGATCAACAACCTCGTGAACTCCACGGACCATCTGGTCGCCATGTTCAAGGACCCTTCGGACTTCGAGAAGAAGGCGAAGATCATGCATGAGTTCGAGCAGGAAGGCGACATCCTGACCCACGACATCATGAAGGAGCTGAACAAGACCTTCCTCACCCCCATCGACCGCGAGGATATCCATGCCCTTGCCTCGCGCATCGACGACGTGCTCGACCTCATGTGGGGCGCCGTCGACCGCATGATGGTCTACCGCCTGGACAAGCCGACTCCCGAGGCGATCAGCATCGCCGAGGACCTGCAGATGACCGGGGGCATCCTGCGCAAGGTGATCCGCGAGCTCCGGACCAAGAACTACGCGCACGTGCAGGAGCACTGCATCGAGATCAACCGGATCGAGAACCGGATCGACCGGCTGTACCGCGACGCCCTGGGAAAGCTCCTGAACAATCCCAACGATCCCATCGCGGTGATCAAATGGAAGGACATCTACCAGCTGCTCGAGGACGCCTCCGACCGCGCCGAGGACATCGCCAATATCCTCGAAGGGATCGTGCTGAAGAATGCTTGACATTCTCCTCCTCATCATCGTACTGGCGGTGTTCTTCGACATCGCCAACGGGTGGCACGACTGCGCCAATGCCATAGCCACGGTCGTATCGACCAAGGTGCTCTCCCCCATGACGGCGGTCGTCATTGCCGCGGGCATGAACATCTTCGGCGCCTTTTTGAGCACCGCGGTCGCCAAGACCATCGGGAAGGGCATCGTGGACCCGGCAGCAGTCACCAACTATGTCATTATCGCGGCCCTGCTCTCGGCCATTATCTGGAACCTGATCACGATCCTGATGGGGCTTCCGGTCAGTTCCTCCCATGCACTCGTGGGAGGCCTCATCGGCGCCGCGGCCGCCCACGGCGGCATCGGCATCCTGAACGCCGACGGCATCCTGAAGATCTTCCTGTCCCTCCTCATTTCCCCCATTCTCGGCTTCATCATCGGCTATCTCTTCATGAAAGGCGTGCTCAATCTCTTCGGCCGCCTTGCCCCGGGGACCATCAGCAAGCACTTCGGCAGGCTCCAGATCCTGTCCTCGTCCTTCATGGCCTTCGGCCACGGATCGAACGACGCGCAGAAAGCCATGGGCATCATCACGCTGGCATTGCTGTCCGCGGGAAAGATCACCACCCTTGAAGTTCCGACCTGGGTCGTTCTGACCTGTGCGCTCGCCATGGGCTTCGGCACCATGTTCGGCGGGTGGAAGATCATCAAGACCCTGGGGCACAAGATGCTGAAACTCGAGCCCATCCACGGATTCGCCGCAGAAACCTCCTCCGCCGCGATCATCCTTGCGTCCAGCCATTCCGGCTTGCCGGTCAGCACCACGCATGTCGTTTCCGCCGCCATTCTGGGCGTCGGCGCCACCAAGCGTCTTTCCGCAGTCCGCTGGGGCATCGCCGGAAAGATCGTCATGGCCTGGGTCCTCACCCTGCCCCTCTGCATCGTCATGGGCTGGGGCATCGTCAAAGTCCTGGGCAAGTAGACGATCCCGCTCGCAGATCCTCTCCTTCGTACTTCTTCTCGAGAGGGTTTACTTTCCCCTCAGCAGCACCCTCCCGAAGAAGCGGCCGTCCCGTCGCCGCAACCGCAGGTCGGTTCTCCGCCCACGATCATGCTCCGGATGATCGCCGATGCGCAGCCCACGCCCGCGGTGACCGTGATCGCCCCGAAATCGCAATTCTTCGCGCAGGCCCCGCACTCCATGCATCGGTCGCGGTCAACGACAGCGGCGCGCTTTTCGCGCATCGCGAACACGCCGTGCGGACAAACCTCGGTGCACCGTCCGCACCCCGAGCACTTCTCGCGGTCATAGGCCAGGCTGGTCACTCCGGCAAGGTATCTCATAGGAGCCCCCATTCTTTCATCTTCATGACAGCGACCAGGATCACCGACGCCGCGGCGCCGGTCAGATAGATTGGCAGGAACATCCTGAGCTCCTTCATCGTACCGGACATGTTCGTAAAGGTCGTGGATCCGGTGAACTGGAGAGCGATATAAGAGCTGAGGAGCGGGAAGAAGAGCAGCGTCAACGCCAGCATGAGCCCGGCCAGCCCCCCTCCAGGAAGAGCAGCGCCGTAGGCGATCGCCGCTGCGGTCAGAAGCCCGGCGATCCACCCCTTGACCGCGAAGGACCGGCCAGGCACCCAGGGCAGGAGCGCCGGCGTGATGAGCGCGCCGGCGAGGACCGAACCCAGCCCCTGCAAAAGCAGCGGCCATCCGTTTTGCCACGCCTCCCGGAACAGCACGCCCCGGGGCTGCAGCCCCATGGCGATCAGCACAATGGCGGCAAAAACCGGGAACTTCTTCATCGCCGGATTGATCTCCATCGGCGTAAGAACAAGCCGGTCGACGAGGGGAAAGGGAATCCTGCGCATCTCGCTTGTTGCCTTGTTCCCCGCGTCAAGATATGCTTTGAGATCTTTCGCCTGCACCGGCCCGTAGAGCACCCGGAATCCCGTTTCCTTCGCCACCGCCGTGGCGCAGACGCCCGGCGCTCCCAGTTGGGGAACGATCAGGTTCCGGTGCGTGACGACCCTGTCAAGGCCAATGGTCTTCACCCGGCGGACGAGTTCTTCGGTTCCGAAGGTCCCCTTCCCCGCCGCGCACCATACGTTGATCCCCTTCGTATCGAGGACCACGATCCATCCGTCGATCCCCGCGAGGGACGAGCGGAGCGCATCAAAGCTCAGCTTGTAGTTCGCGCTCACGAAGACCGGCGATGATTGCGTCGGCGAACCTACGGCATAGAGCCCCGGGTCGACCGTATAGTTCATGCGAAAGCCGCTTATCCGCGACCGGACCGCTCCCCAGCGGTCCGCTTTCGTCAGGGCCGTCGCGGCAGTGCGCACGCTGCCTGCCGGTGTTTCGACCGATCCCGTGCTCCAGACAGGCGGCTTACGGGTCACAAAGGCGAGTGAAACGGGCTTCAGGCCTTTCGCGGCATTCATGATCTTCAGGCTCCTTTCGGCTGGCGTGCCTTCACGGGACGCATAGGCAGGCGGATCGCAGCAGCCCGGTCGTCGGGTCCGGGAGCAACGGAACAGCCTTTCTTCTTGACCTGGCCGAGGATTTTCCGGTCGCCGGCGATCTGCTCATCATCGGACAGATTGGCGGCAAGGAACTCCAGATACCCGCGGCAGCGCGAATCCGCCCCCTCCGGCAACCGGTAATAGGCCCAGGTGCCGTTCTTGCGGCTTTCCACAAGACCGGCGCGCTTCAAAATTCCCAGATGCTTCGATGCCGTGGACTGGCCAAGCTTCAAAACCGATATGATTTCGCAGACGCACAGTTCGCCGTTCTCGAGCAGCTTGAGCATGCGGATGCGGGTCCGGTCGGCAATGGCTTTCGCCTGTTGCGTGAAGAGGTCCATGGTATATATCACCAAAGCGCGATATAGTAATATATTTACGGTCGGGTGTCAACGGGAAATAGTGCGGAAGTATGCAACTTACTGACCATCGATTACTCGCAGAACCGTCGGAAACAGGGTACAGAATCTAGGGGGTGCGCCCCCCATGCCACAACATCTGGGACGGCGCCGGGTCGAGGAAAAAAATAGTGGTTTTTTCGAGGATTTTCGTTGATTTTTTGATGAGACAGTGATAAACAAAGCAGGACAGGCCGCTTTTCGCGCGTCCGCATCATCAGAACGCCATCCACGACCGACGCAGCTTCGATACTTCGGGGAGGCAGGGATGAAAGACCTTGGCAGCATTCTGAAGGAAGTCCGCTTGGCACGGGGGCTTGATCTCGGCGAGGTTGCACGCAGGACCTGCATCAATCCCCGCTATCTCCGCGCCATGGAAGACGGCAAATTCAACCTCATCCCCAAGGTCTTCGATAAGGGATATCTCAAGATCTACGCCACCCATCTCGAGCTCGACGCCAATCCCCTCCTGATGCTTCTGGACCAGATGAAGCAGAACGCTGCCGGCCTGAACAACAAGACTGCATAACCGACCAGCGGGACCCCCTTCCGATCCCTGGTGCGCCAGGCCTCACGCTCCCCGTTTCTTTTCCACTTCCCGTTTCCTGAGCACCGCCCGTTTCACCTTGCCGCTGATGGTCTTCGGCAATTCGGTCATGAACTCGATCTCCCGAGGGTACTTGTACGGGGCGGTCCGCGCTTTGACGAATTCCTGGATCTCATCGACGAGCCGCTCCGACGGTTCATAGCCCGGCGCCAGAACCACGAAGGCCTTGACGATCTCTCCGCGGAGCGGATCGGGGCTTGCCACCACAGCGTTCTCTGCAACTGCGGGATGTTCCTGGATCACGCTTTCCACCTCGAAGGGGCCGATCCGGTAGCCGGAAGCCTTGATGATGTCGTCTCCCCTGCCGACAAAGGTGAAATAGCCGTCCTTGTCCTTCATCGCCTTGTCGCCGGTGTTGTACCATCCCTGCTGGAACACGGCCCGGTTCTCTTCGGGATTCTCCAGATACTCCTCGAAGATGCCGACCGGCCTGCCCGCGCCGGTGCGGAGACAGATGTAGCCCACTTCCCCCTCGGGCAGGGGATGAAAATCCTCGTCCAGAATGTCGATCGTAAGGTCCGGCACGGGCTTCCCCATCGAGCCGGGCTTGACCTCCAGGAAGGGATAGTTGCCGATCAGCAGCGTCGTCTCGGTCTGGCCGTATCCCTCATGGATCACCTTGCCCGTCGCGTCCTGCCACACCTTGATCACCTCGGGATTGAGCGGTTCACCTGCCGACGTGAAATGCCTGATCCCGCGGTAGTCGAAACGCTTCAACTCTTCCAGGATCAGCATGCGGTAGACCGTGGGCGGGCCGCAGAACACGGTGACGCCCCGCGTGGTCAGGAGTTCGAGGGTCAGCTTCGCGTTGAACCGGCCCTCGGCATTGTGCACCAAGATCCCCGCTCCGATAACCCACTGACCATAGAGCCCCCAGGCGGATTTTGCCCAGCCCGTATCGGACACGACCCAGATCAGGTCCCGGTCGGTGAGCGCATGCCAGAGCGCCGCGGTGCGCAAATGTCCCAAGGGATAGGAGCAGACATGGGAGACCATTTTGGGGTATTTCGTTGTGCCCGACGTGAAATAGATGAGAAAGGGATCCGTCGATCTGGTCGGCTCCACAGAACTGCGCAACAGCTCGGGAGAAGCCCGGTCGATCGCTGCGCCCAGATCGTCCCACCCGTCAGCGGCGCCGTCGACCAGAAGCCGGAGCCGGAGCGAAGACGCGCCGGCGTTCCTGACGGCTTCGTCCACCTTGGCATGGTTCGACGTGTTCGTGATGACGGCCGTTGCCCGGCCTTTGGCGAGACGGTATTCGATGTCCGAGGCAAGCAGGATAACCGGGGCGGGCATGATCACGGCCCCGATCTTGTGGCATGCCACGAGAAGAACGTACCATTCCGGCACCCTTCCCAGCATGATGAAGATCCGGTCCCCCTTCCGCACGCCCCTGCTCAGGAGCGCGTTGGCCGCCTGGTTCGAACGAAGCGAAAGATCATGGAAGGTGAACTGTCGCGTCTCCCGGCCCGCTGCGTCGACCCAGACGAGCGCCCGCTTCGAAACGTCCCAGGCATGCCGGTCCACGATGTCGAAACCGAAATTGAAGAACTCCGGCACATCGATCCGGAACGTCTTCTGCGCAGCAGCATAGCTCGTGAGATCAAAAGAATGGGTCATTGCTCGAAAGCTCCTCCAGGACGCAACGGGTCATCCGCCTGTCAGCGCCCGTTCTCCGGCCCGCCGGCCCGTTCCGCCGGCGCCACTCCCCCGGCCCGTCGCTGGCGCAATCGTCCCGCAACTTCCCGCAACACGGCTTGAATGACCTCGGGAGACTCCTGCATGATCGTGCCGATGTTCTGTTTGGTGATCACCACCAGCTCGGTATCCTCTTCCGCGACTGCCAGAGCGATCCGGGGTGCGTCGAGCAGGAAGGAAACGATGCCGAAATACTGCCCGCCCCGCACCGTTGCCATGAGCCGTCCGTCCCGGAGAAGGGTGACGGAGCCTCGCAGAACGTAGAACATGGCGCCTCCCGGGTCCCCTTCGGCAAAGATCCGCTCCCCTTGGGTATACCGCGCCAGGAACCTGCCGGCGAGGGACAGCGGCACATCGCGCCGGCCGCTCATGAGCCGCCTGACCGCGGCCAGCTCCTGCCGGTCAAGGGCGGCGGCGATCTCCGCGCCGAGAAGGAACACGATGAGGGAATAATAGAGCCAGATGATGATGACGAAGAGCGATTTGAAGGACCCGAAGGCAAAGCCGTAGCCCGGGTTGAAGGATATGAAGAGATGGAACAGCGGCCGCATGGGGAACCAGAGGGCCGTTGCCGAGAGCGCGCCGGCGATCAAATGCGCCGTCCGGGTGCCGTCCGAAAAAGCCAGGTAGAGCAGAAAGACCGAAAGCACGAGGAACGCAAAGAGCACGAAGTTCCCGAAATATCCCATCGTGAACGGCAGGTCCAGCTGCTTTTCGACCACCGTGAGGATGACGCCGACCGCCCCGATGGCGGCCACGCCTGCCAGGAACAGGATCGTCAGGACCACGTCGAAGAGCTTCTCCAGCATGTAGGGCCGCCGGGGCCGCCTCCGGAACACGCCGGCAAGGACCTCGCGCATATTAGAAACCAGGGGCGTGACCGTGAGGAGCAGGAGACCGATATTCAGCGCGCTGATCGCGCCCAGGTTCGCAGAGGTGCGGCGCACTTCGCGCAGGATGTCCTGGCTGTACGTGGGTAGCAGCTGCTTCAGCACCTCCTGGACCTTGGCGAGCGCCGTCTGGGACGAGCCGACGGCAAGGCCGGCGATGGCGGTCACGAGAAACAGCGCGGGAATGAGCGCGATGGCAAGAGAGAAGGCGAGCGAGGAGGCTGACCGGAGATCGTTGTTCCGGCGGAAGGACCAGAAGACCTCGGCGATCACCATCCGGAGGAATCGAAGAACGTCGAGGATCACCGGGCGATATCCCGCGTCAGTTCCTGCTTGATGAACTTCCTGATGACCGCGCGGTCGTCGTCGGAAATCTCGACGAACTTCATGCCCATGCCGGGTTCACTGGCCTGCTGCTCCTCGGAGCGATAGAGCACGACGGCTTTGGCCCGGACCTCCCGGTCGCCGATCTTAAGCCGTACGGGCGTCATCGCGTTCTGGGGCTGGGGATAAAGGGTCCGCACGAACATCCCGCCCTCGGAAAGCGCCGTCACCTGCTCGGTGCGCTCTGTCCCGCCTACCACGGTGCCGTCCCCGATCACCGCGGTCAGCGACGTGGCCATGCGGAAATACTTGCGCGGTATGGGCTCGGACAGGGATTGCAGCGTACGGTACAGCACATCGGGCTCCACTTCCTTCGGCAGCCAGCCGGCGAAACCGATCCGCTGGCATTCTTCCTGAGCGTGCTGGTCGTCGCCCGCTGCAAGCATAATAACGGGGATGTTCCGGAACCGGGGGGCGTTCTTGATCTTGGCGAGGAAATCGGCGGAAGTCATGTCAGGGAGCGACGCATCGGTCAGTACGATGGAGGGGGAATTCAGCTCCATCTCCCGGAGGGCGTTCAGTCCGTTCCGCGCCGAAATGACGCGATAGGAAAAACGTTTCAGCAGCATGCCCCAATAGAAAAGCGACGAAGCGCTGTTGTTCACCAGAAGGAGAGTGCGTTTCTTCCCCATGACGAGTCGGTATCCCTTTCTCAAGCCGCGGCGCCGGGCGCCCAGATTGAGCATAAGAATAACATGACCTGCTCGATTGTCAACAGGATAATGAGGAACGGATACACTGCAGAAAAAGGGGTTCCGCAGCCGGCAGCATTCGGAAGCGCTCCGGCATGCCGTCAGGCCGCCACCGGCGTTGCAGCCTCGTGCCTCCTGCGGATATAGACGGTCTTTTCGACCGACGCATGCACTATTCCCGCTGCATCGACGAGGTCAACGTGATACGAGCGGTCGATGGAATGCCGGGAATCGAGGGCCATGCGGATAGCGTCCAGCTCCGTCTCGTCGATGCGGAAGACGGCGAAGAGCGTTCCTCTCCCCGGCTTCAGGAACCTGATGCATGCGGCCTTGTCCCAGACGATGTAGGAGGGGCCGAGCAGCCTGATCAGCATCATCATGTAGACGGGATCCACGGCAGCATACATGCTGCCGCCGAACGTGGTTCCCACGATGTTTCGCGTGCGGACGGACAACGGCAGCTTGACCGTCACTTCCCGCCAGTCGGGGGAGATCCGCAGGACCCTCGCTCCCGTCCCGAAATAGGGAGGAAAAAGGTTGAAGGTCCAGCGCCTGATCCACATGAGCATCCGTTTCAGCATGCCGCCCTCCCGGAACGGGCGACGGCCGCCCGTTCCCCGGGGCGGCCGTCGATCACGCCGTTCATCCGAACCTTATCCGCCGATATACCCGCCGGCGAACTCCTCAGCCCTGCCCGTATCGTCCACCGAGACGACGCTCTGGACATCCTCCCCCAGACCCTTCCAGTCGAAGGGGCAGGCGGTTGTCAGGATCTGGAGCTTCCAGTCCAGGTACTCTGCCAGCTCCGTCAAATGCTTGTCATGGGCCTTGTATACGGCGCTGTCCTTTCCATAGATCACGGAACCTTCTTCTTTCAGATCATTGATGTTCTGGATCATGTAAGCGAGCTCGTTCAAGACCTCGTCGCAGTAGTTCTTCTTTGCATCCCGCGCGGTTCCCATGGCATCCTCCTTCCTCCTGGCATACAGGAGTCATACAATCCTCATTCTGTCTCAATGATAGCACTGCAGGGACGGTTCCGCAAGGGCATGGCGGGAAAGGATAAGGAGCGCCGTTCAGGCCTTGCGGCCGGAACGGGTTACGCGAAAAACAGCGGCGGCAAGGGAGACGACCGCAACGAAAAGGAAGAAATACCCCGAGACTTTGAAGAGGATCCGCGCAAGGCCGCGCGTGTTCTCCACGCCCAGGAGCAAGGTCCCCAGGGAACCGAAGAGCAGGCCGGCGGCGATCCCGACCAGGGGTTTTCGTGAGATGAGGCCGGACATAGTGGAAGGAAGAACCGCGGGGCCGTCACCGACCCCGCGGAGGTCTCTAGATCTTCTCGAGCGCCTGCTGCAGGTCTGCGATCAGGTCGTCGGCGTCCTCAAGGCCCAGGGCGATCCGGACCAGGTTGTCCGACATGCCGATCTTCTTCCGGTACTCCTCGGGATAGTCGAAGAAGGACATCATCCACATCTGCGTCACCAGGCTCTCGCTGCCTCCCAGGCTCGGCGTGATCAGGAACAGTTCGAGGTTGTCGATGAACTTCCGGGTCGTTGCATCGTCGCCCTTGACCAGAAAGGTGATCACGCTGCCGTATCCCTTCATCTGCTCCTTCGCGATCCGGTGGTCCGGATGCGACGGGAGGCCGGGATACCATACCTTCTCGATCTTGGGATGGGCTTCGAGCATCTTCGCCACCGCCATACCCGCCTCGTTGTGGTGCTTCATGCGGAGGCCGAAGGTCTTCAGGCCCCGCTCGAGAAGGAAGCACGAGAGCGGCCCCGGCGTGGCGCCGATCATGCGCTGCATCCGGTACACATCGTTCATCAGCTTGTTCGATCCCAGCGTCACGCCCGCCAGAAGGTCATTATGGCCGCCGAGATACTTCGTCGCCGAATGGATCACCACATCCACGCCGAGGTCCAGCGGCCGGATATTGTAGGACGTGGCGAGCGTAGCGTCGATGATCGTCAGCACCTTGTGCTTCTTCGCCACCGCCACCACCGCCGGCAGGTCCAGGCACCGGAGGTAGGGGTTGGTGGGCGACTCGGTGAAAATGATGTTCGTGTTCGGCCGGATCGCCTTCTCGATCGCCTCGGCAGTGGGATCGGCCATGGAGACCTGCATGCCGAACTCGGCGAGCAGGTTCGCGGCGAAATCGCGCGTCTGGCGGTAGCAGTCGCTCGTGAAGATGATATGGCCGTCACGGCGCATGAAGGTCATGATCGTGAGGATCACCGCAGCCATGCCCGTGGAAAAGAGCACCGCGCGTTCGGCGCCCTCGACGGCGGCGAGTTTTCGCTCGCATTCGGTCTGGGTCGGGTTCCCGTAGCGGCCGTACTCGTGCTCGCGGATCACCCTGCCCTCGCTCTTCGCCTTCATGAAGTCATAAACTTCCTGGGTGTTGTTGAAATAGTAATTCGAAGTGTGCGCGATCGGCGTGGATACGGCGAAATGCGCGTGCTCGACGCGGTCGATGCCGTGGATACCGAGGGTGGCTGCCTTCCAGTTTTTGGGATTCGAGGGTTTCTTGGACATTCTTCCTTCTCCTTCACTGACGTTACCAGAATTCAAGATTCTGAAGATATCACCGCGAAGGCGCGAAGAACGCGAAGGTGATCATCTCCTGATAATTTTCTTTCTTTGCGACCTTGGCGTCTTGGCGGTTCAAGCTTTTGCTTTTTATACCACCAGGTCCTTCTTCATCTTGAGCGCTTCGGCGAGCGCCTTCTTGACCGCATCCACGGTTGCCGGAAGCTCGATGGGCCGGTTCTGGTATTTCGTCGGGAAGTCGAGCTTGCCTTCGTGGTACTGGACCTTGAAGTCCGTGAACTTGAGGCCGTGGGCCGTGGAGATGACGACTACTTTCTCGGCCTTGTCGATCTTGCCCGCCTTGATCAGTTTCATCATGGCGGCGAGCGCCACGCCGGTGTGCGGGCAGTTGAACATGCCCGTCATATCGCCCAGCATCGCCGCGTCGGCAAGCTCCTGCTCCGTGGCGTCCATCACGATGCCGTCGAACTGTTTGAGCGTGCGGATCGCCTTCTCGATCGAAACGGGATTGCCGATCTGGATGGCGGAGGCCAGCGTCTTCTGCGCCTGCATGGGCTCGAATTTCTCGAAATTCGTCAGATAGGCGCGGTAGAGCGGGTTCGCCCGCTCGGCCTGGGCCACGACGATGCGCGGGAGCTTCGTGATCAGACCGAGGTCGCGCATCATGAGGAGACCGGAGCCCAGGGCCGAAACGTTGCCCAGGTTGCCGCCCGGGATGATGATGACGTCCGGCACGTCCCAGTCGAACTGCTGCACGATCTCGATGCCCACGGTCTTCTGGCCTTCGATCCTGAGGGAATTCATGGAATTGGCGAGGTAGATCGTCTCGTCCTTCGTGATCTCCTGCACCACCTTCATGCACCCGTCGAAGTCCGTGTCGAGCGACAAGACCAGCGCGCCGTTGGCGATCGGCTGCACCAGCTGGGCGATGGAGATCTTGCCCTTGGGCAGGAGCACGATGGACGGGATGTCCGCGGCCGCGCAGTAGGTGGCGAGGGCGGCGGACGTGTCGCCCGTGGAAGCGCAGGCAACCGCCTGGATCGGCGCGCCCTCGCTGATCATCTGCTTCACCTGCGAGACCAGCACCGTCATGCCGAGGTCCTTGAAGGAACCGCTGTGGGAGTTGCCGCAGAGCTTGATCCAGAGGCTGTCGAGGCCCACGATCTTGCCGAGCCGCTCGGCCCAGAAGAGGTTCGATGCGCCCTCGTAGAGCGAGACCACGTTGTCGTTGTGGATGTTCGGCAGCACCCATTCCTTCTTGCCCCAGATGCCCGAGCCGTAAGGCCACTCCGTGGACTTGTACCGGTCCTCGAAAAGCTTCATCCAGGCCTTGGCGCTGCGGTGGCCAAGGGCCTTCATGTCGTGACGCACCTCGAGGAGCGAATTGCAGCCCTTGCACCGGTAAATGACCTTGTTCAGCGGATAGGTCTCGTTGCACTTCTCGTTGATGCACTGGAACCATGCTCGGTATGACATAGGATCCCCTTCGAAAGACGAGGCCGGATGGCCGGGATGAGACATCTATAATAGAGGGTCGAAGCGCGGCGGTCAAGGGGCAAGTTGGATTACCGGGAGCAGGAAAGCCCGCCGCTGAGGGAACTGATTTGGCCGGGCTGCGGTTCGATCCGGTCCACGCGGAGCAGCACCGCGTCGCCGTGTTTTACCGTCGTGATGACCAGGGCGACCGCCGATCGGTCGTCGGCGTCGTTCCGCGTGAGCGTCGCCGGGATATCGCACTGCGGCTCGCCGGTGATGAAGGTCTTCGTCACCGCCCGCCGGATGGCGCAGCCCGAACAGTGGATCGTTCTGCCGCAGCCTTCGGGAAGCCGGGCATGAGCGCACTCGAATACATTCCCTCCCAGGCGTTCCAGCATCTCGCCCGGCCTCTTGCCCAGGGCCGCGCATCCCGCCTTGTTCACCGCCTTGACTATCACATCGCCGTCTACGACGAAGACCGGCATCGCCAAGCTGTCCAGGAATTGTTCGAGCGAAACGCCCTGTTGAAAAGCGAAATTATCGACGCAGGCAGGGCAGATGCCGTGGCTGATCTCGCTGTCCGGCAGCTTGTTGCCCTCAGCCCTGCCCATATCCGTGCGGCACCATGCGCAGACACGTCTCATGATCCTGCAGCTCCCTTCCTGTTCCGCGGAGCCTGACCGGCTGCTGTCACCGTCCGACTGTTTGGAATATAGCGGACCAATCGGCAAAAAGCAAGGCGCCGCCATGCGCACTGCCGTGTTACAATGAGGCAAGAAAAACTGAACGTCTCTGCCAAAGGAGCTCTCCATGGAAAAGCGCCGGCTCGGAAACTCGGACCTCATGATCACGCGCATCGGCTACGGCGCCTGGGCCATCGGCGGTCCGGGATGGCAGTACGGCTGGGGCCCCCAGAAAGACGCGGACTCCGTCGCGGCGATCCTCGCCGCCCTTGAGCTGGGCGTGAACTGGATCGACACGGCCGCGGTCTACGGTCTCGGCCGCTCCGAGGAGATCGTGGCGCGGGCGCTTGCGGAGTGGTCCGGCCCCTGCCCCCGCCTCTTCACCAAGTGCGGCCTCCTGGGGGACCGGCGCGGCCGGGTCTTCCGGAAGCTCACCGCCGACTCGGTGAAGCAGGAGTGCGAAGCCAGCCTCCGGAGGCTGCAGGTCGATACGATCGACCTCTATCAGGTCCACTGGCCGCCCGAGAACGACGATGAGCTCGAACCCGGCTGGCAGGCCCTGGCGGATCTGCAGAAAGCCGGGAAGGTGCGCTGGATCGGCGTGTCCAATTTCGATATTGCCCAGCTCGAGCGGGCGCGTGCCATCGCGCCCGTCACGTCCCTCCAGCCGCCCTATTCGCTCGTGCGGCGAGGCGTTGAGAGCGAGATCCTGCCCTATTGCCTGCGCGAGAACATCGGCGTGATCGCCTACGCTCCCATGGCTTCCGGCCTCCTGACCGGCGCGATGACCAGGGAGCGGGCGGCTGCGTTGCCGTCCGACGACTGGCGTAAAACGAGCCCGGAGTTCAACGAGCCTAATCTGACGCGGAATCTTGCTTTGGTGGAACGGCTGCGACACATGGGCGCGCGGTACGGCAGGTCGCCGGGAGAGGTTGCCATTGCCTGGACCCTGCTCAACCCCGCGGTCACCGGCTCGATCGTGGGAGCGCGGAACGCAGCGCAGGCAAAAGGCGTGATGCGCGCTTCCGAGGTGGTATTAAGCGAAGAGGATGTGAAGGAGATCGAAGGGAAAGGATCCCGGTAGGCTGCGGGAGGATCATTGCAGCCGGGCGCCGCATTTCTTGCAGTGGCGCCTGCCGATGTCGCTCTTCAAAAACGCGCTGCAGGAAGGGCAGCGCCAATTGTACAGGGAGTAAGAGATAAACGCCGCAATAACGATCACCTGCAGGCCGAAGATCGTCTGTTTCTGGAATTCCCCGAAGCGGTCCGGCCGCTTGTACACCACCGCGAGCAGCAGCACCAGGAAGAGTGAGAGCGCGATTGCCACGATCTGGCGCGTCTGGCGCATGCGGTACTGCCGAATGATGAACATCTCTTCGTCCTTCTTCCCCATCGAACCGCTCCTCCCGCAGAGCCACACTATACAATCCGGCATGACGAATTGCAAGGGGCGGGCGATCAGCCTTTTCTGCGGCCGTCGATAAGCAGATAGGTATCATGCTTCAGATACCGCGTTCCCGTTACCTCCAGGTCAGGGCTGTCCTCCACATGGGCAAGGGTATTGCGGTTAAATCCCGCCCCATATACTTTTGCCACAAAGGGAGCAAAGAAATCCTGCCGCTTCCTGATGCCCGGGTCAGCTGAATATTTCATTTCCAGGAGCCTGAACCTGGCGCCCGGCTTCAGCACACGGGCGAATTCGGAAAGCGCCTGCGCCTGGAGCTGCTCGGGAAGAACACAGCAGAGAAAGAATGCCACAACCCAGTCGAACTGCGACGAAGAGAGCGATGCCATGCGTGACGCGTCTTCCTGCAGGAACCGGACGGAGCAGGATGCCCGGCTGCTCCGTTTCGAAGCTTTCCTGAGCATGGCGGCGCTGAAATCGAGCGCCGTCACCTTCGACTTCGAGGGATAGTACGGCAGGTTCCGGCCCGTTCCCACCCCCGCTTCGAGGACCTCGCCCTGCACATCGTGGAGCAACCCCGGCCGCCACTTCCGATACTGCAGCTCCCAGGGGTAATCCAGAATGTCGTAGAACCAGGCGGTAATGGCGTAGCGCCTGCGGTTCTGAAGGTTCAGTTCGTGCATATAAATACCCAGTGCCTCCTTGAATATCGGGGCTGCTGAAAAGAAGCAGGGAAAGACCATTCGCCACCGAGGTCACCTTGCACACAGAGGAAGTATCGAAGAACGATATCCCCGCTTTCTCTGTGAACTCTGTGTTCTCTGTGGCAAATCTTGTTCCGGCAGTTCACGGCAGCTGGCTCAAACCGTTCTTTATCTTCCACAGGTAATACTTCTCGAATCCTACCTTCAGCCATTTCGCCCACACAGCCTTCTTGAGGAACGAGCTCTGGCGGGGAGGAAGCGCAGGATAAGCCTTCATGAACGCCGCCGTGTTCCCCATATCCATGATGCAGATTACGCCCATTTCCTCGGGCGCCGGCAGAGCGCTCCCCTTCACCTCGGCGGCGATCGCGGCGGCAGCGACCTTCGCCATCCTCGTGGTCATGAAGCCTGTCTTCGGTACACCTACGGGAACCGGCGTCGGCTCCGGCGGCGCAATGGCCATGGCCACGCCCACGGCGAAAATGTTAGGGTACTTGGTGTGGCGATAGTGCTTGTCCACGGGGATAAAGCCGCGCGGATTTCCGAGCGGAGCAACGGCGGGCACCCCCTTGAAGGGGGGAGCGATCATGGCAAGTTTGAAGGGAATCTTCGTGCCGTCCTTGAGCCGGATCTCGTTCGGCACAACCTCCTGAATCGCCTGGTTCACGATCGGCTTTATGTCCCGGTCCGCAAACTCGTCCTCCATGCAGCGCCGGGACTTGCCGAGCCCGCCCAGGCCCATGTGGCCGAGATAGGGTTCTGAGGTGAGATAGAGAATGGGGACCTTGTGGCGCATCCTGCGCCGCTTCAGCTCCGCGTGCATCTCGAAGGCCAGTTCGTAGGAGGGGCCGAAGCAGGAGACCATCTGCGACGAGCCGAGCACCAGGGGACCCGGGTCCTCAAGTATCCGTCGCCAGGTCTGGCCGGTCTTTACCGCGTGGTCCAGCGTGAAGGTGCAGTCCGTGTAACCTTTGTCCGGCCCCATGCCGGGGATCTCATCGAAAGAAAGTTGCGGACCCGTGGCTATCACCAGGTGATCGTAAGAAAGCTCCCTTCCCTTCGCCGTGAAGACCTTCGATGCGTCTGCATCCACCCGGGCAGCCGCTTCATGAACGAACTCGATGCCCCTGGGTCGGAGAATATCGCTTGCCCTGAGCGTTATGTCTTCGGGCCTCCGCCAGCCCATGATGAGCCACGGCAGTGACGGCAGGAACACGAACCGGTCGTCCTCGCTCATCACCGTTACGTCAGCAGCCTTACCCAGATGCCGTTTCACTTCCAGGGCCGCGGTCAATCCGCCGAACGACCCTCCCAACACAACGATCCTCGCCATATCTTCCTCCCCCGAGCAAGATTGATGAAATCGTAATAAGTCAATATCTGCCACAGAGCGCACAGAGGTAAGACTTTAAAAGATTGAAATTGTTCCTCTGAGTCCTCTGTGACCTCTGTGGCTAAATAGATTTTTTACGAGTCTATCAAGATTAAGCCTCGTCAATCAGCTTGAATTCTTCTCTTCAGAATGCTCCGTGCACCCTGTCCGCCGTTACGAGAAGGTCAACCAGCATGTCGTAATCGATCCGTTTGACCGCGCCGATGTCCGCTTCCGGCCCCAGGCCCCGCAGACGCAGGTCCTCGTCAAGGGCGTACGCCGAGCCGCGCAATCCCGCCGCCTTTTCGCAGGCAAGATAGACAGCGCTCTGGATCAGGACGAGGTCCGCTCCCATGTCGGCAGCCAGCCTGACTGCCCGCTTTGCTTCCGGCGTGTCCGGCGCGCTCTTGATCAGTACCAATATGACCGCCTCCTTCACTGTCATGCAGCATCAGAATATCATCGTCGTCCCGGAGTTCTTCATAATGGAGGCGAGTTCGCCGTCGCCCGCGACCGTCACGCCGTCGACAAGGTCCGACGCGGAGATCCCGGCGTCCTTGAGCGAACGCCCGTCCACATAAACCGTAACACCCATATCCAGGCAGTCGCGGATGCCTTCCTCGGCGCTCAGGTAGCCCGTCGTTCCCGTATCCTGCCCCTTTCGGGCTGCGTGAACTCCGCCGTCGACCAGGATGAGTTGCACCGGAAGTTCATCGGTGACCGCTCCCAGGGCATGCCGGATAGCCTCGGGCGCGTCGATAGTGCCGTACGGAGCCCTTCTCAGGATGATGCTGATGTTCTGCATGTCCCCTCCTATGCGCTGAAATTCAGAAAGATGGGATCAGCCTTGATCACGTTAAAGAGCCCCTTCAGATTGCTCATCTCGCCGCCGGTAACGGAGTCGTCGCCCGCAAGACCGCGGGTCTGCATGCAGCCTGTTCAGATGTCCACCCGCATTCCGCGGCCCACGAGGTCTTCGAGCGCGGCAAGGGACTTGGGCACCTGGCCTTTCACGATGGAGAAAACGCCGTCGCTCGAGGCGATGAGCCGGACCTTCTGCCCTTTCCTGAGCGCCGCGTCCGCCAGTTTCAGGATCGTGTGGGTGTTCTCAAAGCTGTAGGGCGTGGTGGTAAGAAACAGGACGATCTCTTTTTGCATAAGCGCCTCCGATCAAGGAACGATCAACGTCCGCCCTCGCTCAAAATCGCATCCCTGAGCGCTTCGGCGGTAATGACATCATTCCTGGCGACAGCTTTGCCGTTCACCGCCACCGAGGGGCAGGGCAGCGGGTCCTTCTCCCTCGCATATTCAGGAGAGGTTTTTTTGATGATGACGATCTCCGCGCCGAACTCCTTCTCCGCCTGACCGGCGGCCTGCATATTCGCAAGTCACCGTTTGCCCATGGGATCGTTGACATAGAGGGTGATCGTCGGTTTGTTCATTGACCTAGCGTCTCCTTTCGCCGGGATAGGTCCCTTTCTTCGTCACCGGGCAGCAGGCCGGCGCGGGAATATCTTCCTCATATTCTTTTTTCAGCAGTGCGAGCAGATCGGGAATGAGGGGTTCCTTGAGAAAGTAACATTTGAGCCTGCCGTCGATGAAGAAATCAACGACGTTGTTCGTTCGAAGCACGGTCAAATGCTGGGAAACGTTGGGCTGGCTGATATCAAGGGATTCTTCGAAATCACTGACGCACTTTACCCCTTGCGTGAGATCTTCGAGGATTTTGACGCGGACGGGGTGGGCAATGACTCTGAGGAGATCGATTCGCTTTTCAATCGGGATCATTGTCAGTTTGCCTCCTCGCGGACAGAACGGGGATAAGAGACACGCCAGAACACCGTTCCATTAAAACATGCAAGCATTATTATACTTTTATGCATATGTTGTCAAGAAGCATGAAGATGACGTTTAAGTAATTGATATTAATGGAATAAGTGGAGTTGTGCTTTTGCGACGATGACGTGACTCGGCAGTTCAAGAGTAGTTTTCCCGACGCCCACGCTGGTGAAGCCATCCCAGGATCATGGGCATCAATTTCCTCGGAGCGGTCCGGACACTGAAGGCGGTAATTCCGTTCAACAAGCCGTGAATCACCGTCATTTTCCCCTTTTTCATTGCATCATACCCGGTGCGGGCCACGGCTGCAGCCGATGCCGGCTTCGCAATCCTGAAGAGACGGGAACGTTCTGCCGATGCGGTTTTCGCGAAATCGGTTGCTGTCGGGCCGGGACAGAGCGTCGTCACCGTGACACCGGTCCCTTTCAGCTCATAGGCTAGCGCCTCGGAAAAGGACAGGACATAAGCCTTGGACGCATAGTAAACGGCCATGTACGGTCCCGGCTGGAACGCTGCCGTGGAAGCGACATTCAGGATCATTCCGCGGCCCCGGGAGGCCATGTCCGCGGCAAAGAGTCTGGTTAGCTGCGTCAGGGCGACAACATTCACCTGCAGCATGGCAGTATCTTTTTCGAGATCCGAATCAACGAAGAGGCCGTTATCACCGAATCCCGCGTTATTGATGAGAATATCAGGAAGGATCTGCCGCTGTGCGAGCTCGCGGTGGATCGCTTCTGCGGCCCCGGACGCCGCGAGGTCCCTGGTGATCGTGATGATACGCGCCGGAAAGCCCTTTTCCAGTTCCCTCTTGACGGTGTCCAGTTTTTCCGTATTCCGCGCGACGAGCACAAGGGCTTCGCAGTCGGCGGCAAGGAGACGTGCAAATTCATATCCGATGCCTCCCGATGCGCCGGTGATCAAGGCGGAAGCATATTTCATGATGATATACCCTCCAGGCGGAGCAGGAATGCTTTGCGGGAAAGATACCTGCGCAGGTATCTCTAATTTTACCAGAAGGTAGGAGAGCTTTCCGGAATGCGGAATACTGCCGGGGAGAACAGGAGACGACGGCTGTGCGTTACCCTTTGACCCGCCTGATCGTTCCGTTGTTGATCATCTGGAACTGGGCGAGAAGCGCCTGTTCGTCCGGACAGTGTCAAACAGAACTTTTCTGCATGCCCTGTCTCCGGAAGCCTCTTTCCGTTCACCATGGGCTGTATAAAAACGCATTATCCTGTTCCCATTCTGCGGGAAAGGCGAAACTGAATGACCATTTCTGTCCATTCCTCACCCGCAAGTTACCATTTTTCGAAATCTGTGCTATCTTTCATTCATTGCCGTCGCAGCAGGTGCGCCATATAAGATGAGCAACCACCGGACAAGGAGGGACCCCATGGCAATAGCGGATACGGTAAAACAGATGAAACGCTCGATCTCAAGCGGCCGGCCGGCTGGCCAGGACGTCGAGTTCACCTTCATTGCTCCGAATGCCGGGACAGTCACGATCGCCGGTCCCTTTAACAACTGGGATCCCCGGGCAACGCCGATGAAGAAGGAGAAGAACGGCGCATGGAAGATCAAACTGAAACTGGCGCCGGGGCGGTGCGAATATAAATATGTCGTGGACGGCGCATGGGTCGATGACGCATCCTGCCCGGAGCTGGTGCACAACTCCTTCGGCACGCGAAACTGCGTCATCACCGTTCACTGAACCATCCGCCGCTGATGCAGCGATCACCGAAGATCGCCCCGGGTTTTGGAGCCGAGGCAACAGGAACACGGAAAGCCGCCAGGCAGGATGCGGTGAGCACACCCTCACCTGATGCAGAGAGGGCAGCCTGAAGCATCCGCTGCGGCAAAGATGCCCTGACGAACCTCGCAAGCTCGGAACCCCGGAGCGATCTTCTTTACCCCTGCTCCTGTAGCGTCGTCAACAGCTCTCCCGAGAACCTACGGCCTCGCTTCGGTCCACCGGATGCATCACTTGATCTTCTTCACTGATTCCGAGAAATCCCGCGTTATCTTCTGGATCTCCGGCAGCACATCCTGGATCCGCGCCTGCATGAGCAGCATGATCTTGCCCATGATGATCGGTTCCTTCTTGATGATGCCCTGGCCCTCTTTCGACTTGATGAAATTCAGGATCGCCTGCAGCTCCTCATCGGTATAGACCTCGACCAGGAACTTCCCGTAGTCGGCCTCGAGCTTTTCCCATTTCACCGCCTCGTTCAGCTTCGCATGGATCTTGTCGTGCAATGCAGTTTCTTCCCCCTTCCGGTCTGCGGGGATATCGATCTTCCTGAGCTGCGCCGCCTGCATCTGGAGCACCTGGGCGACGACCTGGTCCGTCATGGTGCGGATCGCGGTGTATTTCAGAATCTCCTTCGCAAGATCCTCCCTGGTCCCGGCGAAGGACGGGCCGGAAAGCAGGAGCAGCACGACTGCGGCAAGCACGGTCGATTTCATGGAAGCCTCCTCGTTCATTCTGATATTCCCCTGCGCCCCGAGCGCAGAGGTCATAGGGAACGTTCAATGAAAGACATCGAGAGATTGCAGCGGGTATCGCGGCAGCGCTCATGGCGCCGGCTTGAGCGGCACCATGCCTTTTGCCATCTCGGTCCTGATGAACATGCGGATGCGGAGCTGGTCGTCCTCCGAGATGCGCGCGAACTGCAGTCCGACGCCGGACCTGCCCCCATGGTGCGGGTCTTTTTGCTTCGTGTAGATGACCACCGCATCGGCGGAGACCTCGCTGTCGGCGATGCCGATCGTGACGGAAAGTTTCGTGCTGAGCGGATAGGCCCTCTCGGTCAGAAGATAGGCGCCGTTCTCCGAGATATCGCAGATGCTTTCGTCCGTTCTTTTTCCCTGGATCTGTGCGGGCAGGTTTACGCCGATCCGGATGGTCATGCGCGGGATCGGCTCGATGGCGACCTGGATCACGCGGTAAAAGTTCTCGACCGAGACCGGCGCATGCATGCAGGTCAGCGCCCCCGCGCTCAGGCAATCGCGCTCCGCCGCGGGATCGGACTTGGAGAAAAGCACGATAAAGGGCACCTTGCTTTCCGGGTCCGCCTTTCTCATCGCGTTGATGAGCCCGACCGCGGTATTCTCGCCGTCGAGTTTGCAGGCGGCAACGGCCAGGACCGGGCTGACCACCCTGGCGAACTCCAGGGCGCCGGCAGCGGTCCGGGATGCGTAGACATCGTAGCCGAACTGTTTCAGCAGCGCGGTCAGGTGCTGCAGAACCCGCGGTTTATTGTCCACGGCGAGAACGAACCTGCGGCGCGATGAGGTATAGGCTTCGATGTTCTTCAGTTCCATGGCTGTCCCGGCACGAGCGGTCGTTATGCAATTATGGTATCACCCGGCGCTTCCTGTCAAGCACATTTCCAGAACAGCTCCCATGGGATCGGCAGCCGCAGCTCCTGAATTGTTGTTTGCTGGATGTGCGTTCGGAACAACGAGGTGTCGGCGGAAAGGGGGGGCGGAGATCGTAATTTCCCGGCGGATCACTCGTCCGTGAACCGGTATCCCACGCCGCGCACGGTTTCGACGGCGGAACCCGCTCCGGCTTTTTCCAGTTCAGCCCGGAGCCGCCGGATGTGCACATCCACGGTGCGCGGTTCCACGAAGGCCTCGCCCTTCCAGATCGCGTCCAGGATCTGGTCGCGGCTCATCACCTTTCCCTTGCGCTCTATCAGGAACCTGAGCAGCCGGAACTCCGTGGGAGAGAGTCCCAGTTCGGTTTCGCCCGCCTTGACGCGATGGCGTTCGAGGTCGATCTCGATGCCGCCGGCGGAAAGTTTCTTCCGTCCCGGCAGACTGCCGTCGACGCGCCTGAGGATGCTTTTCACGCGTGCAAGCAGTTCCCGCACGCTGAAGGGCTTGGTGATGTAGTCGTCGGCGCCTGTTTCAAGGCCCGTCACCTTGTCGATCTCCTCGGCGCGGGCGGTCAGCATGATGATCGGGATGTGTGCCGTCTCGGGATCGTGTTTGAAGATCCGGCAGAGCTCGATGCCTGACAGGCCCGGCAGCATCAAATCCAGTACGATCAATTGGTAGGGCCGTTCGCGCGCCATGCGAAGCGCCTCTTCGCCCGTCTTCGCCGTTTCGACAAGGTAGCCTTCCTTCTGGAGATTATAGGTCACGAGCTGCAGGATGTCCTGCTCGTCGTCGACCGCGAGGATGCGGATCTTGGGTTGCATAGGTCGATTTTACGGTATTGCAGCTGCGCACTGCAAGCGGAATTCCAATACTGCCGGGCATTGTCATACCGTTTTCATACATCTGTAACCGAACCGTAACATTTTACCGGTATTAGGTACGTTGACACACAATGAACACGCCCATCAATTTCATTGATTTTCTGCTCCGGATCATGATCCC
This sequence comes from Nitrospirota bacterium, assembly GCA_021814615.1. Classification (GTDB taxonomy): domain Bacteria; phylum Nitrospirota; class UBA9217; order UBA9217; family UBA9217; genus JAKAHZ01. The sequence continues at coordinate 26,097 of JAKAHZ010000020.1, forward strand.
GCTCGTGATCGGATCATGACGGGCATCTTCCCCGACGATTTCCAGTGGGGCGTCGCCACGTCGCCGTTCCAGCTTGAGGGCTCGCCCTACGCCGATTGGGCCGGATGGGACGCGGCGCTGCATGCCCATCCCGAGATCACCAACCACTACGAGATGTACAAGCAGGACCTGAAGCTCCTGAAGGACCTGGGAGTGAACGCCTACCGGTTTTCCATCGAAGGGAGCAGGATCCAACAATCGTCCCTCCCAAGTTCGCCCCGAATGTGCGTGTGATCGCATTTCTGAGCATTCTTTGATTCTCGCCCCAAACTTCTTCCCCGCAGTAACACAACCTTCACTCTTTTGTCATAAGGACGTAATAGTGCCAGCGTAGCATCCGTGCAAATGCTGCTGTGCGATTTCCACATCCATACGACCTATTCCGACGGTTCGCTTCAGCTGGAACCGGACGGTGGATATCTTCGGACAGGCGGGGTTTGACGCGATGAACGAACTGATCCTGATCGTGGAAGACGAGGAAGACGTTGCGCAGGTCATGCGCTACAACCTTCAGATGGCCGGCTACCGGACCGTGGTCTCCGCCGACGGAGAACAGGCTCTGCGCCAGGTGCGTTGCTGCGCCCCGGACCTCGTGCTGCTGGACATCATGCTGCCGGAGATGGACGGCTGGGAAGTCTGCCGGATCCTGCGCGGCAGCGAGCAGGCCGCGAAGACCCCGGTCATCATGGTGACCGCCCTGGCGACCGAGGAGGCGCGGATTCTGAGCCTCCGCGTGGGAGCCGATGATTTCATCACCAAGCCCTTTTCGCTTCACGCGCTGCTGCTCAAAGTGCGGATGATCCTCGACGCCCGTCGGGAGCTGGAGCGGCTCCGGCAGCGGCAGGCGGACCGGGAACTCTCGCTCCGCAATCTTGTGCACGAACTCAGGAATTCCCTCTCCGTCATCGGCGGCTACACGTCCCTTGCCGCCCTCAAACCGGAGCCCGACCCCTGGGTAAAACAGGTGGCCATGGCGGCGGACCGAATGGAGCGGCTCCTGAACGATGTATCGCCCCAGACCAGGATCGAACGCGGCGTTCAGGACATTGATCCGGGACAACGGGATTGCGGGCAGACGCCCGATCAGGATTATGCGAACCGCAGCTGAAAAAGACGTCGACGTTTCCGTCGGTGCGCTGATCGTTTCGGACGCACGCGTCTCTTCGCACCTGTCCGTGCGCGAGGTGGCGGAGCAGTTCTTCGCTGACGCCGATCTCGAAGCGATGGCGGTCGTGGACGCCGGCAGGCCGGTCGGATTGATCACCCGGACAAAGCTTCTGTTCAAGCTTTTCCGGCGCTTCGGATTCGAGCTCTTCGGCAAGCATCAGATCCGCAATATCGCCGACGCGACGCCGCTGATCGTCGGCGAAGGGGAGCGGCTCGATGTGGTCATCGACCGAGCGCTGGAGCGCGACCCCCAGGACATCTACGACGAGATCATCGTGACCGGCGACGGGGGCGGATACCGGGGCCTCTTGTCGGTCAAGCATCTGGTGATCCAGCAGGGCAACACACTGGCCCAAACCATGCTCCAGCGGGAAATCGCCAGCGAACGGGCGCGGGAACTCGAACAGGCGCAGGCGATGCGGTCGCAGTTCATGGCTCACGTGACCCACGAGCTGCGCTCTCCCGTGAACGTCATCATCGGCCTCTCGGAACTGACGCGCATCGCCCTGGAGAAAGGCGCGCCCGACCAGGCCCGCGACCGGCTTGCCTCGATCATATCGAATGCCACCGACCTCAGGACCATCGTCACGAACGTGCTCGACTTGTCCAAGCTTGAGGCGAACAAAATGACGGTTGCCCGGCGCAGTTTCGATCTCGCGGAAACCGTTCGCGATGTCGCGGAAGCGACGCGTGTTCTCGTCCGCGCCAAGACCGTCTCCGTCAACGTCGCCGCTCCTTCGGAACCGGTCGTGATCGAATCCGACCCCGTCAAGATCCGGCAGATCCTGCTGAACCTCGCCAGCAACGCGGCGAAGTTCACCGAGGCGGGGTCTATACATTTCGCGGTGATCACGACTCGAAGCAGCGCCAGCATATCCGTCAGCGACAGCGGTATCGGCATCCGCAAAGAGCATCTCGACAAGCTGTTTCTCGCCTTCAGCCAGATCGAGGACGCCAAGACCAAGCGTCACGAAGGCACGGGGCTGGGCCTTCTGATCGCCAGGAGCATGGCCAGGCTCCTGGGGGGCGATCTCGATGTCGCCAGCACCATCGGAAAAGGCAGCACATTCACCATTACGTTACCGCGAGCAGCGGAACAGGAGGGCGCGAATGAAAAATCGGAAGAAGGTCATGATCATCGACGATAACGAGGAGGTGCTCCAGGTGACCCGGGCGCTTTTGGAGAACGAGGGATACGACGTGGTCACCCACCAGTACGGCTTCGGCGCCACCGCCGCGATCCGGGCGAACGAGCCCGATGTGGTGCTGCTGGACATCAACATGCCGGCCTTGTCGGGAGAAGCCCTTTTCCCGATCATCCGGTCCAACAGCCACACCCGGAGCGTGCCGGTTCTGTTCTACTCGTCGAACGACGAGGACAGCCTGCTGGAAAGTGTGACGCGCTTCGGGGCCGCCGGGTACGTCTGCAAAGGAAACCTGGGCGATCTCCGTCGAAAGGTCCTTGAGCATGCGCACCGCTGACAACAGCATCGATTTTAGGAGGTAACCATGACGCATCAAAGAAGAAAAATTCTGGTCATCGACGATAATGCGGACCATCTGTATGTGGCGCGAGAGTTGCTGTCGCAGGAAGGGTACGAAGTGCTGACCCACCAGAGCCCTTTCGGCGTGACCGGCCTGATCCAGGCGGCGGAGCCCGATCTCGTTCTGATGGACGTGAACATGCCGACACTGCCCGGCGACGATCTGGCCGCTTTCGTCAGGGCAGACGAGCGCACCCGCGATGTCCCGATCGTTCTCTACTCGTCGAACGATGAACGGTCCCTGAGCTTGGCCGCTGCCCGGCACCGGCTCGCGGGCTACATCTGCAAGGGCGATGTGACCGAACTCCGGATGAAGGTCTCCTTTTTTCTCGGCGACCACGTCACGGACGGTTCAACCTTCCGACGGCGCCTCTACGCCATCGAATAACCGGCAGCGCCGGCTGAATTCACGACTGATCGAAGACGGCGGGAAGGATTTCCCGTCGCTCGACGATCGGATCATATCAAAAGGAGGAAGTGCGATGCAGAAACGGATGATAGCAATGGCAGTACTCGCAGCAGGCGTTCTCGGAGTCCCGGCCCTTTCCGCGGCCGACGAAACGCCGATGGTCAAGGGCAATGTGGAGATCTACGGCCAGGCCAAGGTCTCGGTCGACTCGATCAGCACGAATTACGACAAGCCGCAGGACCAGAAGCTGACAAAGGTCTCCTCGAACTCGTCGCGGCTGGGCATCAAGGGTTCGGAAGGGCTGAGCGACGACCTGAGCGCGGTCTACCAGATGGAGTTCGGCGTGAACATGGACGGCACGACCACGGACGTGGTGACTTCCATCCCCACGACGACGGCCAATCCGAAGACCACGTCGGTCAACACGCTCTCGATGCGCAACACCTTCGCGGGCATCAAGTCGAAGGCCTTCGGCACGGTCTTCTTCGGCGTCTACGACACGCCGTACAAGGTATCGACGGGCCGGCTGGACGCCTTCGCGGATACGATGGCGGACTACAACGCCATCATGGGCAATGTGAACGGCACGGCGAATTTCGATCTTCGGCCGAAAGACGAAGTATACTATACGTCGCCGACCTTCGCAGGCGTCAACCTGAGCGTCGCCCGTTCGGTCACCGGCTCCGAAACGGACAATAAGCAGGATTCGAACGCCAGCCTCACCTCAGCCATGATCGCCTATGATCAGGCCCCCCTGTACGTCACCGCCGCCTATGAAGTGCACAAGAGCGGCATCACGAGCTGGGACAGCAAAACGGCGATCAAGGGCACGAAGTTCGGCGCAGGGTACACGATCGAGGTGACAGGCACCAAGCTCGGAGTCGTCTACGAATCCCTGAAGGACGATGCCTCGAAGTCGAATTTCTCGCGCAACGCGATCTATGCTGCGGTAAGCCAGAAACTGGGCGCCGAGACGCTCAAGCTTGCCTACGGCAAGGCATCGGACGGCGAGAATGACGCGACCAAGACGGGCGCAACTTTCACTGCCTTCGGCATTGACCATGCTTTCTCCAAGCGCACGACGATCTATGCTCTCTATGCCAAGACGTCGAATAACAGTGACGCGACCTACGGCCTCGGACAGTCCGGCGCCGGCGGCGCCTTCACTCCTTCCGTTGCGGGGAAATCGCCGTCCGTCATCTCCCTGGGCATGGCTCACCAGTTCTAACCCGCTGATAATCAAGGGCGCTCCGTGTAAAATCCGAATACCGGGGTGCATGGAGCGCCTATCGTTTTCTGTGTAATTTTCTCCTGAGGTTACAAAGGGCCTTAGTTAGATAAAGCGTTGATTTGAGAAAGGAAAGAGTCAAAAAAGCGCGGTCAAGTCAATCTTCCATTTTTTGCCAAAAGTGCCGGGTTCTTACACCATGACGCAAGCGGTCTTCCACATCGAATGTTCCTATGCTAAGTCTGCTATGGCGTTTAAATACTGTTCAATGCTTGATTTTTCGATCTATAAACCCATCGGGATTACCATCGTACCATTGTAACCTATGTAACCTGGTTACATAGGCCCTTTGTAACCTGTGTAACCAGCCTGCCGACTTCTCTCAGCAGGAAGGCAGTTCTATCTGGCCAACATAATCATTCCTCTGCATCCATGATGATATGGTGGAATAAACCCTTGTTTCACCAAAATAGCGACGGCCTCAACATCAGGCGTCTGATTATCCATTTCAGCCTCATACTGTTCGGAGGTCATTTCCAAGACAGTCTGGAATCTCGAATAGGCCACATCCGTGACTATCACAGCGCCGTTGATTGCTTTGCAAAAGGGGCATAACACTACCGGTTCGCGGACCACGATATTATCGCAGCAAGCTTCGCGGAGTTGTGAAAGATGTGCCCAATTTCTTGTTCTCTGGACCGCCGTCTCGACCAGGCTGTTTATATCTATTTCCGAAAGGCTAATCTGCAGGTTTAGTAGTAGATCGCGGAGCTTTGCCAGAACGGACGGATCTCCCCTTCCAAATAAACCACACCCTTTTTCAAAATAATTGGCTTTAATAAATTCGAGTACGGCTGACTTGTAGTTAGGATTCCTAACATATCGAGAGCTGATTAGTTTCTCGTGAATATTAAACCTATCATGCGATTTTAAAAATTGTAACGAACGCGTATCAGATCCGCCGAAAGATATACCCACGTTGCCGGGCTTGTCAGTCCTGCCTTTGTGCATTCTCATCCTCCGAGGGTTTACGCTTGAAGTATTCTGTAGAGGAAAAATCTTCACCCCCATGGGCTTTAACTTACCGCCTTCATAAAAGCACAAATAAAGCCTGATGAGCTCTTTGCAGTTGCTGCAGTTAATCGATTATCTTGATCGTTATGCGCACTTGTGAATTCAACGATGGCTTGTTTTCCTTAACCCAGCCTCGTAACGTCAGTTCATGGTCAGCCATATTCTTATCCTTGATAGCTACCTCAGCATCGGAACAGTATAACAGCATCCTACCATGTTCAAGCTTAGACACCTTCATATCGTAGAATAGTTCCTTCATGTTTGCCTCCGGACTGTTATAACCTGATCTATTCAGAACGTCGGATGACTTGATAGAACAACCAAATTCTTTTTTTCCAAATCACGCTCCGTTAATTCGCGGAAACTGCATCTACAACCTTTGTGAAGTCGCTTCAAATATCGCTGCCAAATCGGATCGTCGTAGCGGAATACTTTACCATGCAATGATGAGCATTCTGAACAGGTCGATGGATCGACAATCGCAACCCACTGCCAGAATGGTGCGTCCTCAACGTCTTCGAGAGCCTGGTGATAATGAGTCATCATCATTGATATCCGCTGTGTGTCCTGTTCATCGGGAGTCATACCGTAATACAGTGACATTATCTGATTCCTCCGCCTTTTTTGAACAGTCTATTGAAAGAGTTTTCGAGGTTGCGTTCTTCTTTTCCAAGCCAATCCTTAAACTCCGGGAAGGTCTTCTGAAGTTCTATGTAAAACCATGTACGCTCATCTTCAGTTGCTTTTTCCCAAAACACATCCAGCCATTTTCCAATTTTATAAAGTTGTTCGTTCCTCAACTCTAAGGGGATTTTTCTAAGTTCACGATTAAAGTCGTCCCCTTCCCCCGTCAATAAATAATGCACATTCATTTTTCTATGTTCACAATATATGACTAATTCTTTATATGGAAGGCTGTTCCTTCGTTTCCTTTCGGCAAATGCCGTACGTTCCAGGCCCAGCAATTCTGCGACTCGCGTATCACTACGGAGATTCTCGCGGTTTTTGATGCGTTGAATGACGTCACTAAATATGTATTTAGCACTTGACTTTGTCATATTTTATGACTATGATCTGATATCCGTTTTTGAATAAATTACTGTAATCTTTTCGCAGTATAGATACTTTCTTCATTTGAGTCAAGGCTTGCACCACGAATCCCAACAACACCGAGAGGCGTGCATGCGGGTAACACTCAAAGAGATTGCCGACAAAAAGGGAATCACCTGGCATGCCGTCAGAAAGCGCAAGCTGAAGGAAGGCTGGGTCTCCTGCGGTTCACGCCTGGTCAATCATAAGATCGCAGAAGAGTTCGAGACATCGAGCCTTCCTGTTGATATTAACAACCTGTTTTCAGACAAGGGTGTCGTTGATGCTACGGACGGTGGAGCGTCACCTCCTTCGGGTCTGTCCGTCGCGTCAACTATAGATCAGGAGCGGCTGTTCGCGCAGCCGCTCTCTGGTCACCTCGCCCCGGCGCAGCTTGGGCCTGCGTCGGGGCATTCTTTGAAACTACTACCCGGCCCCGATATCCACATTGCTCGACTATCATCCGGCGAGATCGTGAGGAAAGACACTGGAGAAATCTTGAGCGCTGCCCCCTCTGTACGACCCGCCAGCGAAGAAGAAATTGAAAGCGAACTCTATGCCGCGGCTCCGGAATGGGCGCGCCGCCAGGCGGACAAGTACCTTCAAATAATCCGTGCTGCCTCTTGCCTCAAGGGAGCAGCGCTTAGGCAGTTCATTATCGAATGGAATTCTTCGCATCCGGACGTGAAGACCTCCTATGACTCAATCCTTGAGGCGCGTAAGAAGTATTCTGAACAAGGCATTATCGGACTCCTCGCTAAGTACGGACACTCCGCCAATAGTTCATCCGTGCAGGATGCCCACTTCGACTATTTCAAAGCGGCTTATCTCAAAGAAGGCGCTCCCTCTGTAAAATCCTGCTGGACACGAACCCTCGGATTTGCCCGCCTCTGCGATCCACAACTCGGTATCTCAGGATTTCCGTCCTCAGCAGCATTCTTGCGCCGCCTGAATCGAGAGATGCCGAAGAGCTCCATCTACCTGGCTCGTTTCGGTCCAGAATCCTGGAATCGCAAGTTCGCGTCGCATGTTGATCGCGATTACAGCCAGATCAAAGCCGGAGAGGTGTTTGTTAGTGATCACGCCCAGGTCGACGTAGCAGTTATGCTATCTAACGGCAGAGTCTGCTTCCCCTGGATTACAGCATGGAGAGATTTCAAGACTTCAAAGTGGCTCGGCTGGATACATCATCCGGAGCCGCCGAACAGCGATTTTATCTTTCAGAGCTTCTACTATACTGTCCGAGAACATGGTTTGCCGAGCGATGTTTATATCGGAA
>JAKAHZ010000021.1 GCA_021814615.1 Nitrospirota bacterium
CCCGCCGGCCATCTTGGTGATGCGTTCCTCGACAACCGTTCCGTCGATATCATCGACGCCGAAGTTGAGCGATACCTGCGTGATCTTCTCTCCCAGCATGACCCAATAGGCCTTGATATGATCGAAATTGTCGAGCAGGAGACGGGAAACCGCCAGGGTCTTGAGATCGTCGAAGCCGGTGGTGTAGGCCGATTTCTTGATCTCCGTGTTTTGGGAATGGAAGCTCAAGGGAATGAATGCCTGGAACCCGCCGGTCCTGTCCTGGAGTTCACGCAGCTTTAACAGATGATCGACGCGGTCTTCCACGGTCTCGATATGGCCGTAGAGCATCGTGGCGTTCGATTTGAGGCCGATGGCATGGGCCGCGGTCATCACTTCAAGCCACCGTTCACCGCTGATCTTCTCGGCGCAGAGGGTGTTCCGCACGCCGGGATTGAAGATCTCGGCGCCGCCGCCGGGCAGGGAATCGAGGCCGGCTTCCCGGAGCTGTTCGAGCGTCTCGCGCAACCCGAGTCGGCCCAGGCGGGCGAGGTAATCGATCTCAACGGCAGTGAAGGCTTTGATATGGATGTTCGGAAATTCCTTCTTCAAGGAGCGAAGCATCTCCAGATACCAGGAGAAGGGGAGGTCGGGATGGAGGCCCGAGACAATGTGGAACTCCCGCACTCCCGGAGCCGCGGTCCGCGCCTTGTTCAGGATGTCGTCGATGGACATCTCGTAGGCGCCCGGCTCGCCCTTGCTCCTGCTGAACGCGCAGAACTTGCACCGGTTCACGCAGATGTTCGTCGGGTTGATGTGCATGTTCTGCACGAAGTAGACATGCTTGCCGTTCTTTGCCTCGGCAACAGCGGACGCCATGCGGCCGAGTGCAAGAAGGTCAAAGGTGCGAAAAAGCGCAATGCCGTCTTCGCGGTCGAGGCGCGTTCCTGATGACAGTTTATCTATGATGGGATTCAGATCCATGCCGTATTTCCTGAAAAGCAGCGGGTCGTCATGAATGTCGCGAAAGGGAGGGGTGTCGATACACGATCTTCCCGTTGACCACGGTCATGATACAGGATTTTGTCTCCCTGAGCAAGTCGGAATAGAGGTCGCCGGTGTTGCGCTTGGGAAGGGGGACCGCGATGAAGTCAGCAAGTTTCCCCGGCTTCAGGCTGCCGATCCGGTCTTCCATGCCGAGGGCCTTCGCGCCGCCCAAGGTTGCCATATTCAAGATATCCTGCGCCGTAACGCCGCTCTTTTTGTGCTCGCGAAGGGCAAAACGCATTTCATCCCAGAGGCTCAGCGTGGGAACGCTTGCGAGGCTGTCCGTGCCGATGCCCACGGGAATGCCTAGGTCGAGCATTGTTTTGAGCGGCATCACGCCCACATCCAAAGCGTCGTTGCTGCGCGGGCAATGCGCAATGCCGACGCCTGAGTTTTTGATGATCCTGAGGTCCCGCCTGTCCACCTGGACAGAGTGGACAGCGAGAAACTGCCCGTCGAGCACGCCGAGCCGACGAAGGTAGCGGAAGGATGACCCAGCCCGTGGCGCCCAGGAGCGGGACCAGCCGGCTGCGGCATAGAGCCGGTCGAGGCCGCCCGGCTTCCGCTGGAGCAGCAGAAGCTCATCCTTTGTTTCTGCTACGTGCATGGAGAGGGGGAGTTTGTTTCTGCGGGCGAAGTAATGCAGCGACTTGAGCGCTTGTTCCGAAACCGTGTGGGGTGTATGCGGGGAGATGCCGCACCGGGACAGACCCGTGCAGAAGCTTTTCTCGAGCGGAAGGCCGGCAAGATCGAGTTTCGCTCCCGGTTTCATGGATATCTGCTCGAAAAAGATCACCGACCGCATGCCGCTTTTCCGGAGCACCTGCGGGCTCATTCCCTGAGAGCAGATGTCCGCAACCGTGGTCGTGCCTGTTTTGATCAGCGTCTGGATATTTTCCTCTGCGGCAATGCGATACTGCTCAGTCTTGATACCGCGTTTCGAGCGGAGGAGAGCGAGGACCCAGGATGCATAACCGGTCCGATTACCTTTCAGATTCATCTTAGGCAGTTCGAGGTGGGTGTGGATGTTAACAAGACCGGGCAGAATAATTGAATGTCCGAGGTCGAAGGTCTTGTGACTACGATACTGCTTAATAATTTCTGAAGCAAGTCCAACTGCAATGATCTTTCCATTGTTGATAACGAGCGCGCCATGAGAAATTTCAGGACGTTCCGGGCTTGTTATGATAGTATTGCTGAGGAAGATCATGGGCATATTCCTACCATCGATAATTAACGATGTCAACGAATAATGAAGTGACATTATTTGTCACCTGGGTGACATAAATGGACCTTTTACCCAACCTGCGAATCATGTATCACATTGAAATATAAAGAGTAGCATGCTGGCATGGTGTCTGCATAATGAATCACGACAAAACAAAAGGAGCTCAAGGTCAAGGCGAGAGGAGGTGAAACCACCCATAAGGATGACCTTGGGCAGAAAAAAGCGAAAAAGAGCAGTTGAATCCAATTCTACTTTATGGGAGGCTACACAATGAAGAAGAACCAGAAAGGCTTCACCCTTATCGAACTCCTGATCGTGGTCGCGATCATCGCGATCCTGGCCGCAATCGCCATCCCGCAGTTCGGCGCCTATCGCGCTCGTGCGGTCCGGTCGAGCATGGTCGCTGATGCGAAGAACCTCGGCACCGCGATCGAAGCAGCATTCCAGGATTGCAATACTTATGCAATGGTCAATGCCTTCAGCGGCACTGGCGCCGGCCAGTTCCCGCTTTTCGCGGCAACGGCTTGCACTGGCAACACGTTGATCATTCCGCCGAATGTGAACATCTCGAAGGGTAATGCCGTCGCTATCACTGCGGGCGCCACGAGCTGGAGCCTGACGGTAACGAACATCGCTGGCAATGACTCGAGCTATACCGGACCGGTGAAAATGGACAACATTGGAACCTGCACCTGGGCTACTGGCGGCGCCTGCTAAGAATTCAAATGGCATAGTCAATCAAAAAGGCCGGGACTTTTTCCCGGCCTTTTTTTTGTAGGTCTTTTCATCAGGAAAGCTGTGCATTTTCTTAGACTGTGGTGGAAAGAGCGTTGAATTAGATTCGTAAATAGCGTAGAATTCCTAATTAATACAATCTCAAAACAGTTCAGGTGTTTTCATGCTCCAGAAGCGATATCAACTTTTGATGCTCTCTTTTGTGGTACTTCTTGCCTATTATCCGGCGATTTTCGGCGGACTTTCAATCGTCGATGACCAGCGGATGGTCGAGCAATACATGTCAACGGACGTAACCGTCGGGAGCTTGTTCCATGCATCATCTCAGGGGCCCTATTACCGACCCGTGGCGCTGGTGACTTTCGGGCTGGACAAACTGGTCGCCAATATGGACGCCGGATTCATGCACACGGAAAACATACTTTTTCATCTTATCAACGCGGTTCTGGTCTTCTTCCTGATGCGCCAAGTGCTTTCGGAACGAGAACGGGACCGATCCTATCTGCCCTTGATCGCAGCCCTCCTCTTCGGCCTTCATCCGATTTGTACCGAATCCGTAGACTGGATATCGGGCAGAACAGATCTTGTCGCTTCGCTGTTCATCCTTGCATGCACCGTCTATCTTCTGAAATTCAGGGAACGTTTAGAAAAGAAGTATCTTCTAGTTGCCGCGGTCATGCTGGTTCTGGGGAGCCTTACCAAGGAAATCGCTTTTGCGTTTCTGCCGGGAGCGCTTTTGCTCATGTCGGCCGTTCAGCCGGGCGACTCGGCCGAGACAGGGACTCTGCGGCTGAAATATGTAAAGGGCACCATTGCCGTTTTAGTCGTTGTCGTTGTTCTCTTTGTGATTGCGAGACTGTATCATGCCGGTGCGATACCCTACCAGCTGCGAATTACCTACTTGACGATTTTCAACAACCCAGCCCATGCGTTTTTTGTGGTGCTTCGCGCTTTTGCATTTTACGTTAAGAAGCTGATCGTCCCGTACCCCTTGAATTTCTTTATTATGGAGATAGACCCGCTCTATCAGCTTGTTGCAGTTCCGCTCATGCTGCTGTGTATATACATCGCTGCACGTCGGACGGTCCTATCGGCGCTGTTCATTATTGGTGTGTTCCTGATGGCTCCCGCATTTCTGATTGTTTTCAAAACCATTGCCTGGGCTCCTTATGCGGAACGGTTCCTGTATTTATCTTCTGCGTTTTTCATAGTGTCCGCTGCGGGTTTCGTAAACGCTCTGATCAAGACTGTACCTCGGAGAACCAGAATCGCCGCAGCGCTTGTCGTCCTTCTGATCATGGGCATAATGACGTTTCATCGCGCGGTGATATGGCAACAGGACAGAACCCTGATTGCAGATACCGTTGCCAAATCCCCGAATTCACTTGATATGCGCGTGATGTACGGTCTGTTGCTGACACAATACCGGGAACTGGACAAAGCCGCAGAGCAGTTTGTTATTGCACAAACGACGCCTCCGCTTACCCCGGTGTACGATGCGCGGCCGGATATCTATCTGGCTTTTGTGCGGCATCAACAGGGCAGAAACGTCGAAGCATTGACCCTGCTCGACCAGGTGCATGCAAGGACCGGAGAAGGTTCTATCGATGCCCTCAACATGTCGATCTTCATTCTGTCCTCGCAAGTGCATGAAAGCAGGAACGGAAATGAAAAGGATCTGCTTCGACGGAAGCTGATCCATTATAACGAACAGTCGCTTCGGCTTGTGCGCGACGGACAGACGATGTATCGGTTGGGAGTCCTCTATGCTGAAATGGGCGCCCGAGAAAAAGCAATCGACTATTTTAAGCATGCCGGCGAGGTCTTTGCCGATGACGACCCCTACAAGGGGATCGCGAAAAGAAAGGCAGATAAACTGCTAAGGTCGAAACTGTCATGAAGAAATCCCTCGGCGTGCTGTCATCCTTTATCAGCCTGGTTCGCCCAAAACAGTGGCTGAAAAATGCGCTGCTGTTTTTTCCGCCCTTTTTTGCCGTGAAGATTGGCGATCCCGCGGTGAAGTCGGCACTGGTCCCTGCATTTTTCTCGTTTGCCTTGATGTCCAGTTGTTCTTACATTTTGAACGACATCCGGGACCGAGAGACGGACAAAAACCACCATATCAAACGGAAACGGCCTCTTGCAAGCGGGAAAGTCAGCGTCCTGCAGGCATCCTTTCTCGCAGGAGTTGTCTACTTTGCGTCTATCCTGATCGGATCAGCGGTCTCGGAAAAATTCGAGGCCCTTCTCATCATTTATCTGGTCATATCCTTCCTGTACTCGTTCTTCCTCAAACAGATGGCGCTCATCGACATCTTTGTCGTTTCGTTTGGATTTATGATCCGGGTGATCGCGGGAGGGGTGGCGTTCCACGTAGAGGTTTCCAAATGGCTTTTTCTGACGGTTTTTCTCGTTTCTCTGCTTCTCGCATCCGGCAAGAGACTGGGCGAATTGATCGATCTTGGCGAGGGGGCGGCTACCCACCGGAAGAGCCTCGTCAACTACTCCCAGGGATTTCTTGGGGGACTGCTCTGGTTCTCAGCTGCGGCATCCCTTATTACCTATGCGCTTTATACGCTCGAACGAACCACGACGCTGTTCTATACCGTCCCGCTGGTGGCATTCGGCATTATCCGGTACAATTATCTGGCCATGAAGGGAACAGGGGAGCCGACTGATGTGCTCGTCAGGGATATGCCGATCATGGTCACCGGATTGCTGTGGGTTGCCAGCATCGGCATCCTGATCTACTAGAAGAGACTTCAGAGACTTCCGTCGTTACTCTCAGTTATGCGGATATTCCTCATTTATCCCGGTCTGGTGGAAGGTTTTGATTCCTATCGGAAAGGCCACGATTGGTTCAACCATGGCGTCGGAATCATCAGCTCGATCCTGAAACGGGAAGGGCACAGCGTCGAGTATCTCGATTGCCGCCGGATGAAGGGTTGGTCCGAAGTCGACAAAACTATCGATGTAACGCCGTTCGATCTCGCAATGATCTCCGTGGCGACGGTGGATTTCGACCCTGCAAAACGGATCGCCCGAAAGATCAAGCAGAAGGACCGCTCCCTTAAGGTCATGGTGGGCGGCCCGCATCCCACCCTGATGACCGAGGAAACAGCGACCGTTGCCGATTTTGACTATATCTTCACCCATGAATCCGAGGTCACCCTGCCGAGCGTTTTGAAAAATCTCTCCGATACGCCCCGGGTTATCAAGGGGGCCATGCCGAAAGTGCTCGATGAGCTACTTTTCGTCGACAGGTCGCTTGCGCCGGAAGGGGAGACGCCATGGTTTCACGACCTGGCGAAGCCGTATTTTGCCATCACTGCGTCGCGCGGATGTTTGTATCAGTGCACCTTTTGTCAGCCTGCGGAACGTGCGGTTTTCGGTAATACTGTCCGGAAAAGAAGCGTCGATAATATTCTGGACGAGTTGACCGCGCTGGCCGACCATTACGGAATGCGATCGTTTATGATCCACGACGACTGTTTCACCCAATATTATCCGTGGGTGGAGGAATTCTGCAAAAAAAAACAACGACGCGGTTTGACGCAGCCTTTTGCCTGCCAGAGCAGGGCCGATATCATCTGCCGCAGACCCGATCTGATGCAACGGCTTTACGATGCCGGACTCCGCTGGGTGCTGATCGGCTTCGAAAGCGGAAGTGACCGCGTGCTTGCATTCCTGAAGAAAAACACGACTGTCTCTCAAAACCTGGAGGCGGCTCATATTTGCAAACGGATCGGAATCAAGATATTCGCGAACTACATGTTCGGACTGCCTACAGAAACGAAAGAGGAAATGTCGGCGACGGTTAAAATGATCCGGGCGATCAAACCCGAACATTGCAGCCCGTCCGTATTCACGCCGGCGCCAGGAAGCGAATTGTATGAATATTGCCGCGACAGCGGATTGATCCTCATTACGTCGTCGGAGGGGTACCGGCGGAGTTCGGACAGCACCGGTAAGATCAAGGGCGTGGATTACCGGTACGTACAGTCCATGATCTGCCGGAGTTTGGGGCCCGTCAGGGGGATGTATCTGCGCCTGCTCCTGCTGAAGGGCAGGATGACGCGCGGTTCCCGCCGGCCCGTGCAGGGCCATTCTGATTGATTGCGTTTGATCGCGCAGAGGATGCACCGTGACCCACGATGTCGGCCTTCGGATCGCAAGGAACTCTTTGGCGAATATCGTCCGGGCGGTCATTGTCATACCGGTCTTCCTGCTCATTACGCCGTACATCATTCGGCATGTTGGGGCGGAGCAGTACGGGTTGTGGGCTCTTGTCGGCGTCATTACGTCGTATGCGCAGTTGAGCGACTTCGGAATCAACGAGAGCCTGATCAAGCATTACGCCGAATTCCGCTCGCGCGATGTCCGAAAGATGAATCAGTTGATCAATACGGCAGCGGTCAGCTACCTAGTCCTGGGCGTGCTCTGTACCGGCGTGTTTTTGCTGCTGATGCCGCTGCTGGTCGTTGAGGTTTTCCAGGTTCCCGAACATTTGCAACCCCTGGCACAACAGCTGTTCCTGCTCGCGGTGATCCTATTCTGTGTAAACATGGTTGCGGGTGTTTTCGGAGCGTTGCAGGCCGGGTTCGAGCAAATGCACTATACGAGCGCTGTGGCCGTTCTGTCGACGATTGCCTCTGCCGCCGGTGCTGTCGCGGCGCTGTCCGCCGGGTACGGCATCCTGGGCATGATGTATATAAATGCCGCGGTGGCACTGTATGTGTCGATCGTAAACATCGCGATCGCGCGGAAGCTGTTTCCTCAGCTGGAATTCAATCCCTTTCGTCATTTCGATGGTTCGACGCTTCGACAGATTTTCGGATTCAGCTGGAAAGTGCAAATTTCGATGGTCACGCAGTTGATGATCTTTCAGATGGACAGCATCTTCCTGAGCCATTTTGTCGGACTGAAGGCCGTCGGCTTCTACGAAGTGGCTAATCGCCTTGCCTCACAAATACGTAATTTTATCATTGTTCTGTTCGGCCCCGTCTCTCCGGCATCATCCTCGCTGCAGGCGGACGGCCGGACGACCTTGGTCTCCGGGCTCTACCGTCGCTCATTCAAATTCATGACCCTGGCGTCCGTCCCGGTTTTCCTGACTGTTATGGCGCTTGCCCATCCGATCCTGAAAACCTGGATGGGTGATGGCTACGACATCAGCGCGTACACCCTGCAGATTTTGATGGCAGCCTATCTGATCAATGTCCTGACCGGGCCGGGAGCATTTATCCTGAGCGGGATCAATCTGCCCCAGGTAGGGATGCGCACCTCGATTGCCGCCGGTTTGCTGAACCTGGCATTGTGTATTCTTCTGGTTCCGTCAGTCGGATATTTCGGTGTGGCAGTCAGCGTCTTCGTTTCGCTCGGAACGACGGCATTGTATTTTCTCCGGATGGTCAACCAGCGGCTGGCGGGAGCCGATTTGCCGTTTTACCGCCAGACGCTGCGTAAACCGTTCAGCCTCGCGGGGATGGCGGCAGTCGCCATCCTCCTGACAGATTCGTTCGTTCCGTTATCCGGCTATGGACGGCTTTTTCTTGCCGGTTCGTGCGCCTTGGGAATGATCTACGGCGTTCTCCTCCAGGACGGGTATCTTGACGACTATGAACGAAGCCTCCTGAGGAGTCTGCTTCCTCTTCGAAAACAGGGAAGATAGTTTGGACCGTCGGCGCTGCGGGAAATCAGACGGAGTGTCGTTCCGGATACAACGGTTGGTGCACCGCTGAGGTCGTGAAACCGCATGAAACATGTGCTCATCACGGGGTCTTCGGGTTTCATCGGCAGCGCCCTGGTGAAGCGCCTGCTGCAACGGGGCCATGAGCTTTCCCTGGTTTCGAGGGACAGACGACGGCTCGGCGTCTACGGAAGCCAGGGCGCCAGGACGATCGAGGCCGACCTTGGCAATCGCATATCATTGAACGCCATCGATACGGGACCGAACCCGATCGACGCCGTGGTCCACTTAGCTGCTTCCGTCAGCTACTTTGGAAGGGATTTCGCGCTGCACAGGGTAAATGTGCTCGGTTCCTATCATTTGCTGCAATGGGCGATTCAGCGGGGTGTGCGTCAGTATCTTTTTGCAAGTTCCATTGAGGCGATGGGTACGCGCGGAGATCCCGATCCTGCAGGGGAAGAGGATTGCACTCCTCCCGTCAGCAGCTATGGGAGATCAAAGCTGGATGCAGAACATGCGCTTCTGAGCGTACAGAACGGGAATGTGAACCTGCTGATCCTGCGGCTGGGGAATATCTACGGACCGGGAAGCTCCTTTTTAATACCGTTCCTTGCTGATGTGTTGCGCCGGCAGCGGGGAAGTTTCCGATACCTGCCGCTGGTTCTGAATCAAGTCTTTCAATTACTTTATATTGATGATCTTGTCGAAACGCTGGTCTCGGTAATCGAACAGGGAGGGGGCAAGGGGACCTACATTCTGGCAGGAAAGGAAATGCTGACCCTGGAAGAATTGCTCAACCTGACTGCAGAACGACTGAGGATCGCCTATGCAATGCCCTCGGTTCGTAAATGGCTCCCGTCTGTTCTTCGCGTCCGGACCGAACTCGCAGCCCTGGCGGGAATTGCCGATTTTCCCGCTTTTCTCATGGCGGGAGAGAACCGGGGACCGAGGCGGACCTATCGAATTGACAAGGCGATCCGAGACCTCGGCTTCGCGCCGCGTACTTCTCCCGCAGAGGGCATTAGGCTGATGCTTGAGGGGCGGGACGCCGCGCCGGAGGGAGCCGTCCCATGAAGGCTCTGCTGATCAACAGCCCTTCCGTGCGCCGGAAAATTGTCCGGGACATGGCAGGCGGGCTGGGCTTTGATGGCCATGAGGAGACGTGTCTTCCGCCGCTCGACCTGATGTATTATGCTGCGACGCTTTCCCATGTGGGATTCGATGTTTCGCTGCTTGATGCCGACGCAGAAAATCTTTCCGTGGCTGACGTGCTCGCCAGAGCGAAATCCCTTGCGCCCGACAGGATCGTCGCTACGCTATCCTTGCCGACGCTGCGTGATGACGCAGCTTTCATTCGCCGCCTGCGGGCCGATACGGGCGCGATGGTTTTCGTCAAGACGGGAATCCGTTATCCGTCGCTGCTGCGGGAAATCCTTGTGCAAAGCTCGGCGGACGTCGTCGTGCATGGAGAGTGCGATCTTATCATTGATCAGATCCTGAGACGGGAACGGAATGACGGAACGGCGTTTCTTCACGGTGAGGAGCTGATTATCAAGGAGGAAACGCTTCTCGATGAGCTCGACCGACTGCCGAATCCCGCACGAAACCTGATCAACAGCGATCTGTATTCCTATCAGCTTCTGGGACGACCTGCCACTTCGATGCAGACGAGCAGAGGATGCCCTTTTCCCTGCGCGTATTATTGTCCCTATCCGCTGGTTCAGGGCAACCGCTGGAGAGCGAGAAGCGCCGAACAGGTGGTGCGGGAAATCGAGGAAATCGTCAGCACGACCCCGGTGCGGAAGATCCTTTTTCGCGATGCGACGTTCACGCTTGATCGGGACCGGGCCTTGAAGATCGCCGCATTGATCCAGGAACGAAACCTGCAGATTGAATGGTGGTGCGAAACGCGGCTGAACTGCGTCGACCGGGAACTGTTGCAAGCGATGCGCCAGGCGGGACTGCGGGGAATGAACGTCGGCGTTGAAACCGGCGATCCAGCGATCATGACGACCCGTGCCAAAGCGGGCGTCACTATCGAGCGGGTCAGGGAAATCCGGGAAGCCGCAAGAATGCTGAGGATTAAAATGCATTTTCTCCTGATGACCGGACTTCCCGGCGAGACGAAGCGATCATTGTTTCAAACCTTCAGACTCGTCGTTCGGACTATGCCGGATTCCGTCGGGGTTACGACAGTGACTCCCTATCCCGGGACGCCCTTGTATGAAGAAGCGCTGAAACGAGGGTGGATCAAAGGAGGGGATTGGAGCCGTTTTGGAGGACACCAGGGGGTTATGCGTACCGATCTCCTCGCCAAGACGGACCTCCTGATCGCGCAGCGGTTGATCCTGCGGGGTCATGCACTGCTGTCCCGCGGCACCTTGCTGGGAAGAACCGCGGCAAAAGCGCTGGAGGGACTCTTCTGCGCCTGGTCCCGGCTCTGACACAGACTGCTTATCGAGTTCGGTTGCCATGCAACAGGAAATCGACATATCCGTCATCATCCCCACGTTCAACAGGTCGGCAGCTTTAAAAAACTGTCTGCGGGCCGTGTCGGCCCAGATCCTCGACGGAGAAATCGAGATCATCGTCATCGATGACGGATCGTCCGAATCGACGCTCGCAGTTGTCAGGGAACAGCAACAGGCAGCATCCCGCCCTCTGCGCTACCTTCGCCAAAACAACAAGGGCCCCGCGGCAGCGCGCAATGCAGGCTTGAACATCGCCCGCGGCCGCATTGTTCTGTTTATCGGCGACGACATCGTCCCGGCCGACGATCGGATGCTGCAGCAGCATCTTGTGTGGCACGACAGGGTCCACCCGATGGAAAACACATGCATCCTGGGACGCACGACCTGGCTGCCAGGATTGACGGTAACGCCGTTCATGCGCTGGTTGGAAAAGGGGCGTCAATTCGATTATTTTGGTTTGACTCACGGCATGTCTACGGATTTTTGGCATTTCTATACCAGCAACATTTCGTTGAAGAGGCGCTTCCTGGGCAACGACCGCTTCGATGAACGCTTTCGTTTTGCTGCATACGAGGATGTCGAGCTGGGATATCGTTTGATGCAACGGGGAATGAAAATCGTCTACAACAGCGCTGCGCTCGCGCACCATGACCACCCCGTCTCTCTCGTCGATTCTTGCGGAAGGGCGGTCAAAGCTGGTCAATCGCGGGCGCTGCTCGAGACCATTGTGCCGACGTCGCGTCGTCGGATGTCGCAGGAAAAATGGCTGGCTGCCCTGAAAATCATGGCAGTCAACAGGGTGACTGTGCCATTCTGGCTGTGCGGCGCGCGATTTTGCGAACGTCGTTGCGAAAGCAATTTGTTCTTCAGCGCCGTGTACTATTACTATCATGCGGAAGGATATCGCAACGCCCGCGTCGCGGGACGATAAGGAACGGCGGAAAACCGCAAGAAAGCGAAAAGACGTTAACGCGGGATTGTACGGCTGTCGCCGCCTGGGGTTATGAAATTAGTCAGTGTCATCATCGTTAACTGGAACGGCAAGCATCTTCTCGATGAGTGCCTGCAGGCCGTTCTGGAACAGACCTATCGGGACATCGAGATCCTGCTCGTGGACAACGGCTCCCGAGACGGATCGGCAGAGTATGTCCGCTCACGCTATCCCGCCATCTCAGTCGTGGCCCTGCCGGACAATCGCGGTTTTACGGGCGGCAACATCGCAGGGTATGACCGGGCGAAGGGTGCCTATATCGTCCTGCTGAACAACGATGCGTCCCTGTGCCGCGATTGGATAGAACGGATGGTGGAGACGCTCGAATCCGATGCCGCTGTCGGATTTTGTGCATCCAAGATATTGATCGCAGGAACAGCCCTTGTCGACAGCGCCGGTGATTGTTTTACGACGGCCTTTAACGGAACAAAAATCGGAGAGTACGAGCACGAAAGCAAACATACCTCTCGATGCTATCGTCCGGGAGCCTGTGCGGCGGCCGTCATTTATCGAAGAACGATGTTGGACGATATCGGTTTTCTGGACGATGATTTCTATTTCAACCATGAGGATACCGATCTGAACCTTCGGGCGTGGCTTTCAGGATGGAAATGCGCATTCGTGCCGGAAGCAGTCGCGCTTCACAAGGTCAGCGCGAGCGTTGGAAAGCTCAGCGACAAGTCGGTGTATTATTTTTCCCGCAATATTGAATGGGTCTGGCTCAAAAACACGCCGCTATGGCTGCTGCTCCTGTATTTGCCCCAGCGGATGCTGTACGAAACCGTTTCCTTCGGCATGTTTTGCATCATGCAGCGAAAATGGAGGCCCTTCGTCAGGGGCAAGATCGATGCGTTTCGTATGATCGTGCCGATGTTGCGCAAGCGGCGTCGCGTTCAGAGCCTCGTGCGTCTTTCGGCGGCGCAGATCCGAGCAGGGCTCATGCCGCTCAGTTCATATATAGTCAAGCGTCTCGCCCACCTTCCCGGGAAGTAGAACGGAAGCCGCGGAGCGAAGATTTCCATGAACCGGATTCAACTCATGAAATATCTTGACCGTCTTGTGGGACCGCCGGCTACAGCGCTCGCTGCGGCAATCTTCAGACCCCGGGCGACAACGTCGGGGGATATCCACTCCATCCTGGTTGTCCGCCCTGGCGGCATCGGCGATGCCGTGCTGCTTATCCCCGCGATAAAGGCTTTGCGGCATGCATTTCCGGCAGCCCGGCTGGACATTCTCGCCGAACAACGGAATGCAGAGGTTTTCCGATCACTGCCGGAAATTACGCGCCTCTATCAGTATGATCGTTGCAAAGAGCTATCAGCAGTTGTCAGAGCACGCTATGACATCGTCATTGACACCGAGCAATGGCATCGCCTTTCAGCCGTTCTTGCGCGTCTAGCACGTGCGCCCATGCTGATCGGATTTGCGACGAACGCTCGGAGGAGGCTGTTTACTCATCCGGTCCCCTATTCGCAGGATACATACGAGTTGGAGAGTTTTCTCGACTTGCTGACGCCGATATTGGCGGTTCAGAAAAACATGCCGTTGGCACCATTCTTCCCGCTCTCCGATGACGCGAAACGCATGATCGCTCCTCGTATAAAGAAACTTAGTGGCAGAAAAACCGTCGTGATATTTCCCGGCGGGAGCATTCCGGAGAGGCAATGGGGAGCGGCAAACTTCCGCGATGTGGCGGCTTGGCTTGTCGAAAGAGGGTATGGTGTCGTAGTTGTCGGAGGCAAAACCGATACCCGGGAGGGACGGCAGATCGCTGAAGGGCTTGATTTCGTAATTGATGTAACCGGCTGTCTGACGCTGGGAGAAACCGCAGCCGTCATTCAATCGGCATCACTGCTTATTTCCGGGGATTCCGGCATTCTGCATATCGGTTATGCGCTTGGCGTAAAAACGATAGGGCTTTTCGGTCCGGGAAGACAGGCAAAATGGGCGCCGCGGGAAAACGGGGTGGTATTTAACAGGAATCTTCCGTGCAGCCCCTGCACGACCTTCGGTTACACACCGCAATGCGCGAACGGCGCGATATGCATGAAAAGCATCTCAAGTCACGAGGTGGCCGAGATGGCGGTGAGAATGCTGAATGGAATTACTCTCACGGTGTGAATCTGCAACGAGCAACCGAACGGAGGAATGCGGGACTTTTCGGGAAATTACTTCCTTCTCCGCTCTTCCTGCTGTACATCCAGCTGTTGCAACTTCTCGATGCTCCTGTTCAATCGTTCGTTCTCTTTCTTCGTATCCAGGATCATTTTGATAGCATGCCGCCAACTGCGCGCTTCGGATGCGAGCTCGTGGCTGGGAAATTTCGCCAGGAACTCGTCGAATTCAACGAGCGCCTGGGCGTAATCGCGGTGGGGATTCTCGGCGTTGACATAGATGAGAGCGATTCGGTACTGGGCCGTGGATGCCCATTCCGTTCCCGGATAGGCCTGGATGATCTTGCGGTACGACGCCAGGGCATCGGTGAACCGCGATTCCTTCTGGAGCCGCTGAGCGGCATCAAGGCCCATGGCGGCTACCGGGACATCAGACGGGGACGAGGCCGGGTTCTTCCCGCTCCGGGAATACGACGCGCAGGAGCAGAGGAGCGCCGCAGCGAGGGTTACCGCAGCGAAGGTCTTCATGACGTTCTCCGCTTGTCGATCACGAAGACGCTCTTCGGGATCGTCTTGGCATAATCCTTGAGTTCGGCGCCGATCTCGGCGGCTTCCAGAGGGCTGGTGATGGTGCGCCGTTCGTTCGTCACAATGGCAATGGAAATGGTCATAATGGGAAACTTCATTTCAACGCCCTGGCGGGTCTTGCCCAGGAGGTAGCCGTTTATTTTGTCCTGCTCCTCGTAGAACTCGGGGATTTTCCGGTCAAAGGATGCGATGACCTCTTCACAGATGGGGCGCATGTGGTCCGGCGTTGTGATCACCACGAAATCGTCCCCGCCGATGTGGCCAATGAAATCATCAGGAGCGCCCTGGGATCGCACGGCATGCTCGATGATGCGGGCTGTTTCCTTGATCACCTCGCTGCCGTGCGCATAGCCGTACCGGTCGTTAAACGCCTTGAAATTATCGAGATCAAACATGCACGATGCGATCGGTTGTCCGTTTTCGATTCGCTTTTTCATCACGTTCTCGATGGCAATGCCGCCCGGGAGGCGGGTGAGGGGGCTGGCATCGAGGTACATTTCCTCAAGCTTCCGCAGCCGTTTCCCCATGTCCACGAAGGCTGTTGCAAGCGCCCCGATCTCGTCGTCGGTCCTGATCTGCGGATCGTAGTCGAAATTTCCCTCGGCAATCTGGCGAGTGGCGATCCTGAGCTTGCCGATGGACGAGGCGATGTGCTGCGTGATGGCAAGGCTGCCGACGATTCCGATAATGACGCTCAGGGCGGAGAGCAGCGCCGTCGTGTAGAATGCCGAGCGCCCGATGAAACTGATGCGGAGCATCTTCTCTTCCCGGGCCTTGAAGGCTGTCTGGGACATCTCCTTCAACAGGTCGGTGATCCGTTCTGCTCGCTTCTTCAACTCGACATTGGAGAGGAGCGTCGCCTCCTCTCGGCTGTTTTTCCTGATCAGCGTCACTTCCTGCTCGAAGAGCTCGCCGTATTCCTGATGAAGCGTCGTGATTTCGGCAAGCGGAACATGATCCCGTTTTGGCAGCGACTTGAGGCCGGCGAGGGCCTGTTGGAACTCATCGCCGCGCTTGGCGAAGAGGTTGCGCATTCCGGTGCTGTTCAGGATAAGGGATCGCTGTTCATAGGTTTCCTGGGCAAGGATGGCTTCTTTCATTTTGTCGGCTGCTTCCAGGGTCGGAACGTCAACCGTAACGATGGTGCTGTTCAGCGCATTGATCCGCTGCAGGCTTATGAGGGCAAAGGCGACTACGATGAGAGTGAGCAGCACCAGCACCATATATCCCAGGAGCATCTTACTGGCGATGTCGAGGCGACCGAAGAGCTTGTTGGGGATCAGTTTTTCCAGGAGAGGCCACGGAATACGTTCGGAAATTTTTGACAATCTCAGTTGCACGGTTCAAGATTAACAGACTGACTGCTTAATGTCAATTCTTTGTTATTATTTGCAATTATTCCGGCGCCTCGTCACGGATCATGAAATCTTCTCCCGAGACATTCGTATCGGTGCAATAACTGTGCGGCTCCGTGCCCGGCACAAAGGCTTCCCGGAGAGTGACCGGGCAGTGCTCTGTGCTCAGGAGTCCGGTCCGGGGATCGATATTCCGGAAAAGAATATTCGGGGGAGGGACGAAGTCAACGGGCTCCTCGCTTTCCAGAGCGCGCTTCATAAAATCCACCCAGATGGGAAGAGCGGCGCGGGAACCGGTCGCCTTCGGCCCGAGGCTGCGCTGGTCATCATACCCGACCCAGACGCCGGCGACCAGCGACGGGGAATACCCGATGAACCAGGCATCGCGATAGTCGTTGGTCGTTCCGGTTTTTCCCGCGACCGGCCTGCCGACCTCACGCGCTTTCCATCCGGTGCCTTGTTCCACGACGCCTTTCAGCAGGTTCGTAATCAGATATGCCGTCTCAGGACGAAGAGCCGCCTGAGGCAGGACATCGTTGGTATAGAGGACACGACCTCCGCTGTCGGTAATCGAGGTGATGGCGGTGGGTTCCATGCGGATGCCCTGGTTCGCGAATACGGCGTAGGCGGACGTGAGTTCAAGCAGCGTGACGTCGGAACTCCCCAGCGCAAGCGGCAGAACCGCCTTGAGGGGGCTCCTGACACCGAGGCGTTTTGCGCAGGTGATCGCTTCCGGTATGCCGATTGCCGCAAGAAGGCGGACGGTCGGGACGTTCAACGACTGGGCAAGCGCCTTGCGGAGCGTTACGTTCCCCTGGTAGGTGCGCGTGAAATTCTCAGGCGACCAGGTTTTCTTTGCGTCTATTTTGACGATCATGGGGGTATCGCTCAGCAGATCGGCGGCACCATACCCCCGATCCAGGGCAGCTGCGTAAATGATCGGTTTGAACGCCGACCCGGGCTGGCGCAACGCCTGCCAGGCGCGGTTGAACTGGCTCGAGCTGAAATCCCGGCCCCCTACCATGGCACGGATATGGCCGGTTGCGGGGTCGATTACGACGACTGCCGCCTGTAAAGGCTGGCGACCGCGTTCTCCTGTCCTCAGACGGCGGTCCAGACCGTCGAGTCCCTTCTGCACGGCCTGCTCGGCATATCCCTGCAGCTCATCGCTGATGCTCGTATAGATATTCAGTCCGCCGGAATAGAGAATGCCGGAGCCGAAACGCTCCTCGACGCGTTGCCGGATATATTCAACAAAATAGGGCGCCGGCGCAGGTCCTTCGAGGCGGAGCGTCGGGTGGTCGGGGAGCGGGGTGCGGCCCGCCTCGTCTGCCTGCTGCTGGCTGATGATCCCTCCTGCGATCATCCGGCGGAGGACATAGGCGCGACGTTCTTTTGCCAGATCTCGGGAGCGGAAGGGGGAATAATACTTGGGCGAGCGGGGAAGGCCTGCAAGCAGGGCGCACTCTCCCAGCGTCAGATCACGTGCAGGCTTGCCGAAAAAGGTCTGTGCGGCTGCTTCGATCCCGTAGGCGCCGCTTCCGAAGTAGACCTGATTCAGGTATAACGTCAGGATTTCCTGTTTTGTGTAGCGTTGTTCGATCTTGAGCGCCAGCAGGATTTCCTTCAGCTTTCGCGTGTAGCTGCGTTCGGGGGTAAGAAACAGTACTTTTGCCAATTGCTGGGTGAGGGTGCTCCCCCCTTCAAGGATCCGGCCGGCGCGGATATTCCGGACCATTGCCCTCAGAAGGCCGCGGAAATCGATCCCGTGATGGGAGTAAAAGCGATTGTCCTCGGCGGCGATCAGGGCGCGCAGGAAAAGATCGGGCACATCGTCGATCTTGACGGGGGTCCGGTTCTCGACGAAAAATTCCGCCAGCAGGTGGTTGCTGTCCGAATAGACACGGGTCGTGATGTTCGGGCGGTATTCTTCGAGCGTATGGACTTCGGGAAGATCCCAGAGCGTATAGGTAAAAAAGCCGATGGCTCCCCCCGTCAGCAACGCTGCGAGGAAGAGCAGCCCGTAACCGATGATGGACCGCAGAGACATTGACGTATTATACAACGGCAAGAATGGAATGCAACGTGATCGCCGGTAAAAAACAATGAGCGGATGCGGGAACGTGTCGCTCGATCCGGCAAGATGTCCCATTTGGTGCTACACTACCTGTACAGCTTTTCATTACCGTCTACGAGGAGGATTCAGACATGCCGTACGCAGCCAAGGACTACAATCAGCTTCTCGGAATGAAAGGGTTCAGCGAGACGCTCTTGAAGAACCATTTCACGCTGTACCAGGGCTATGTGACCAACACCAACAAGGTCGCAGATGCGCTTGCCCAGATGCTGAAAGAGGGGAAAACGGGGACCCCCGAATACGCTGAACTGAAGCGCCGTTTCGGATGGGAGTTCAACGGCATGCGCCTGCATGAACTGTATTTCGAGAACCTGAAGGGCACGGGCGTTCTTGATGCCGGCAGCGCGCTGGCGAAGAAAATGGAAAAGGAATTCGGCGGCGTGGACGCGTGGATCAAGGACTTCAAGGCCACGGGCGCCATGCGGGGAATCGGCTGGGTCGCGCTTTATCATGATCCGGCAGGGGACCGGCTGTTCAACTCCTGGATCAACGAGCACGATGTCGCCCATCTGGCGGGATGCACGCCCCTTCTGATCATGGACGTTTTCGAACATGCCTATTTCACCGATTACCAGCTGAAGCGCGCCGATTATATCGAAGCTTTCTTTTCGAACATCAACTGGCAAACCGTCGCAGCCCGGTTGAAATAATGCCAAAGGGCCTGGTCATCGTTTTCACCGGAGAAGGGAAGGGGAAAACCAGCGCTGCGTTGGGCGTGGCGCTCCGGGCCTGCGGCCACCGGATGTACGTTTCCGTCGTTCATTTCATCAAAAACCCTTCGGTCAGCGGCGAGGAGCGCGCCGCCGAACGGCTCAGGCCGGAGCTGGAGATCGTGGCCATGGGCAAGGGATTCGTGAACCTTCCAGCCGATTCCCTGCCCTTTGAAGAACACCGTCGCGCTGCCGAGGCCGCGTTTACCGCTGCCCGGCAGCGCATGCTTTCCGGCTCCTGGGATGTCTTGATCCTGGACGAGATCAATAACGCCGTGAGCCTGGGTTTGCTGCCCCTCTCGTCGGTCCTCGATCTCTTGAAAAACAAACCTTCCAAAATCCACCTCATTCTTACCGGCCGCGATGCTCATCCCGACATTGTCGACGCCGCTGACCTCGTAACTGAAATGCGTGATGTCAAGCATCCCTACAACAAGGGAATTCCTGCGCAGAAGGGGATCGATTTCTAGCCATCCGGATTCCCCTTGCGGTACCGGCTTAACACCGGTAATCTTGACATTGCCTGTCGCCTCGGGTATAGTCATGCCTGTCAACCCTGTCGGCCTGCACATCATTGATAACATGGTGAATAGTACCTTGACTCGGCTGCTCTCTCATGGAATGCTGGTCCGGCTGGACGATTCCCTAAAATACTATTCAATATCACTCATGCATCCAAAGATAAGGAGGATTCACATGGTTCATCGACGGGCAATGGTCATCGCTGTTCTTGCAGTCACCGCGGCACTGTTCGCGCTCGGCACCGCAGGCGCGCAGATGCTGGGTACGATCAAGGATGTGGAAACAACGGCCGGATCCTCGGGCAAAGTAGACTGGACAACGGGAGTGATCACGTCCGTGGGCATCGGAGCTCCACCGGCGAATCCGGCCAATCCGGCTCAGGCGCGCGCCATGGCAGAACGTGCGGCCCAGGTTGTCGCCTACCGGAACCTCCTGGAATCGGTCAAGGGCGTGCGCGTCGACTCGCAGACCACGGTGGAAAACTTCATGGTCACGAGCGACGTCATCAGGACGCAGGTAAGCGGTTTCGTCCAGGGCGCCACAATCATGGATAAGAAGTATATGTCCGATGGCTCTGTCGAGGTGACGGTAGGCATGAAACTGACCGGCGCCCTGGCTGATCAGCTGCTTCCCAAGGGACCGGCAACGCCGCCTGCAGTATCCGTACCGGGCACGGGCGGGCAAGTCTATACCGGCCTTATTGTCGATGCGCGGGGGCTCGGCGTTCGCCCTGCCATGGCGCCGAAGGTCACGAACGAGGACGGCAAGGAGGTGTACGGGTCGGCCTGGATCAACCGTGACTGGGCGGTGCGCGAAGGCATGGTCGGCTATCTGAAGGACCTCCCGCAGGCGCAGCAGAATCCGCGGGTGACCGACAAGCCGCTCGTCGTCAAGGC
This sequence comes from Nitrospirota bacterium, assembly GCA_021814615.1. Lineage (GTDB taxonomy): Bacteria > Nitrospirota > UBA9217 > UBA9217 > UBA9217 > JAKAHZ01. The sequence continues at coordinate 20,463 of JAKAHZ010000021.1, forward strand.
AGTGAAGGCAACGGGGGATGCGAGGGTCGATGTGGTCATCTCTAACGCCGATGCGGCGATGCTTCAGGGCGCTTCGCAGAACATGAGCTTTCTCGAGAAGTGCCGCGTCATTATTCTCGTCGATTGAAGCGGAAGGAACGGATTTCAGCAGGCACCAACGCATTTATCCTTTGAACGGAGGTAGAGCATGTTGCCCTTAGCGAAAAAGCTGTTGCTGCTGTCCGTCGCACTGATGGTGATCGTTGCGGCGGGATGCGGTCCGAAAGCCGCGAAACCCACATCGGAGCTGGACTCGCCGGAATATCATTACAACCAGGGCCTCAAGTATCTCGGCAAGGAGCAGACAGATGAAGCGATGCGCGAGTTCCAGCGCGCCGTGGATCTCGATCCCAAATCGCCCTTGGGTTATATCGGCAAAGGCCTCACACTGGGAATGAAGGGGGATTTTACGCCTGCTCTGGAAAACATGGAAAAGGCCAAAGGCCTGGAGACCAAAGGCATCGAAGCACGTATCGGCATGATCCGCCTGCTGAGCATGCAGCGGTCCAAGGGCTGGGTCGCCGATGCGGAGAGCGAATACAAGGCCGCAAACGCAAAAGAACCGAACAATGCGCGGCTCCAGTATTATATGGGCATGGCATACAAGGTTGCCCTCGATTTCGACAAGGCGGCGCCGCTCTTTAAGGCGGTCCTGGAAATTAACAAGGACTTCGTGGCCGAAGCAAATGCCGAGTGGGCGACGATCCAGAAGATCCAGCGCGCTGCGCCGGGCACGGAAATCGGCAAAAAGATCGCGCTGATCGACAAGATCGACCGGGCCGATGTCGCCGCTCTCTTCGACCAGGAGATGAACCTGGAAAAGCTGTTCACCAAGCGCGGCACGAAGGTCTACGATACGACGTTCAAGGCACCGACGGAATCATCGACACGGATCACTCCCGAAACGACGGTGAAAATGGAACCGGCTACGGATATCAAGGACCACTGGCTCAAGCCGAGCATCGACACGATCCTGCGGCTTCAGGTCCGGGGTCTGGAAGCGGGCCCGAACCATACCTTCGAACCGGATAAGCGCATTACCAAGGCTGAGTTTGCGCTCATGCTCGAGGACATCCTGATCAAGGTTACGGGAGATGAAAAGCTTGCGACCAAGTTCCTCGGAGCAACCTCGCCGTTCCCCGATGTGCGCAGTGACTTTTATGCTTTCAGCGCCATTATGACCGCAACGTCGCGGAACTTCCTGGAAGCGGACAAGGCGACCGGCGAGTTCCATCCCGGCGATACTGTTTCGGGGGCTGACGCGCTGCTGGCAATCAGGGAATTCAAGAACCAACTGAAATTCTAGGAGTCAAAAAGCCCGCCCGGCACTTCGGGCGGGTTTTTTATTTCTTATGCACACCAACCAGCGTATTGCGGCAATTGCCATGATCATGCTTTTCGGGACCGCGACCGGCAGCGAGGCCAGTCTCAAGATCCTGGAAGGCGAACATACGGTAGTCTACGATATCGTCAATCCCCGCGGCGTTTCCTTTATTCCCGATTACAGCAATGAAAACTTTACCCAGAAGGTGATCAGCCAGGACGAGTTCAGCAAACGGGTGCAGGTTACGACCCGGATGGGGATCATGAAGACGAGGGTGCCGTTTCCGCTCTCCCCGGGAGCTGTTCCGCCGGCCTATCAGCAATATCTCCGGGCCGAAAAGGACCGGCAGTCTGATGACCCGGCCCTGAGACGAACCGCCCTGGAAGTAACGAAAGACAGCGCCTTTGCCCACGAGGCTGCGAACGCTATCCTTTCCTGGATCGCAGACGCGCTGACCTTCGATTCCTCGCTCACCGCCCCGCCTGATGCGGTATCGGCGTTCAAGTACCGGAAAGCCTATTGTGTCGGATATTCGAATCTGGCCGTGGCGCTGCTGCGGGCCGCCGGCATCCCCGCTCGGATTGCTCACGGGTATCTTCCCCCGGGGTATGAATGGGGCTTCTCCAAGGAGTATTGGGGCGTCAAGGTCAATGATGGCGGGTTCCACGCCTATATCGAGATTTATTACCCTGATACGGGGTGGGTGTTCTCCGATGCGGAGCATTCGATGCAGTTTGTCGATCCTTTCCATATTATTCTTCGTCTTGACGGCATGAACATGCCCGGAGCCTATACGGGCGGCTTCCTGGATGTGGACAAGGCTACGTTCTACACGATCTTTCAGGAAGAGGATCGTACGGTCATGGTCGATGAACTGCCGCTCCCCAAGCAGCAGCGCCTGGGCAGGAGACCGGACGCCGTACAACACGCGTCGCTCGTAACGGGAAGGGTCGTCGATGGCAGAGGAGCGCCGGTTGTCAAGGGATCCGCTGTCCTCTGGAAAGACGGCCGTGGAGCACCGCATCCCTTTGCGGACGGCAAATATGCCGTTGCAGTTACCGCGCCGGGCAATTATCGCATCGAGCTCCGGGGAGCAGGATTTGCCAAATCATCGATGACGCTGCAGATCGAGACGGGCAAAGTTTATCAGCGGGATTTTACCTTGTCCCCGGGCGGCGTGATCAGAGGGAGAGTCGTCGACGGCAGCGGAAGGCCGGTCGGGGAAGGCGACGTATTCTACCGGTCGGGCGATACAAGCTTCGGAGCACCGGTGGACCGCGACGGATCCTATCGTATCGAGGGCCTGGCTCCGGGACAGTACCAGATAACCGCTGTGGTGGGAGAGAAGAGAATCTCGAAAAACGTATCGGTTGAGGCGGGGAAAGAGACTGTTCAAGAGTTTATCCTCCCATGAGGATGTCGATCCGGAAGGAACAGGGGAATACAATGATAAAATGTTCATACACCTTGCTGACGGTGGTCGTTCTGTTCTTCACCATGGCATTTAGCCGGTCGGCAAACGCATCTAGTACAGATGCAATCGAGACGGTTGGGCAGGGATCGATCAACTGGACGGTCGGAGAGGTTTATGCCACGGGAATCGGAGCGCCTCCCCCGAATGCGGTAAATGCGGCGCAGGCCCGGGCCATGGCCGAGCGGGCTGCCATGGTTGTCGCCCTGCGGAACCTGCTGGAAATCGTCAAGGGCGTTCGTGTCGATTCCGAGACGGTCGTCGAAAACTTCGTGACCAAGAGCGACGTCATCCGTACGAGAGTCGCCGGCATCGTCAGGGGGGCCATGCCTGTAAAGAAGAACTATTTCTCAGACGGATCGGTGGAAATCACGGTAGGAATGAAATTATCGGGCGCGCTCATGGACGCGATCGTTCCCGGCGATTTCGGCAGAAGTGCATCGCTTCCTCCGCTGGCACCGCAGCCGTTCAAGCCGTCTGTTCCCGCATCCAAGCCGCTGCAGCCGGCACCGGTCCCTCAGGTTCCTGAACAACGCAAGGAACCAGCCAAACCGGAATTGCTGAAAAGGGAACCGCAAAAGCCCGCTGTGCAGCAGCCGTCCCCAGCGCCGCCAGTTAAAAAAACCGAACCGGCTTCGCCGCAGCCGTCAGCTGAACCGGCGACCGCCCAGTTCAAGGGGGGGAAGGCAACAGGATTGATCATCGATGGAAGGGGATTAGGGCTGAAGCCTGCGCTGCTGCCGAAAATCGTCGATCCCCAGGGACAGGAGATTTACGTCGGTCAAGTCGTAACGCGGACAAATGCTGTTGAACAGGGTGTGGCCGGCTATGCCAAGGATGTAACGGCAGCAGCGAACAATTTCCGGGTCACCGACAACCCCGCTGTAATCAGGGGCATCCGCGCATCCGGAGCCGCTCGAACCGATATCGTTCTCAGCGCGGCGGATTCGCAGATTCTGCGCGATCTCGGGAACAAGGGAGATTTCCTGCAGTTCTGTCGCGTGATCATTGTATACTAGCGGATTGTCTGACGTTCTTTGTTTCGAATGAGGAGGAGTTACGATGAGAACATTCTGGGCCACGATGATTGCGTTGTTCTTACTGACCACTTCAGCTCTGGCGGCCGGTGACGCCGCTGTTGTCACCCGGCTCGACGGCAAGGCGCAGGTCTTCGCCAAAGGCGACAAAAAAGGAAAACCGATCAAAAGGAACGATCACATCAAGAAGGACGAACAGGTCAAAGTTGGGGAAAAATCCAGGATTGAGCTCCGTTTCCCCGACGGTACGGTCATGCGTTTTGCCGAACGGTCATCGATCAAAATGGATGATATATCTTACGACGGCAAAACACAGGATAAGAAGGTCAGGGTCGATGTGGAGAACGGAAAGATGTGGGCGAATGTGAAGAAGCTGGTCACGCCCGATTCAAAAGTGGAGGTCAAAACCGTGAACGCCGTTGCCGGCGTCCGGGGAACCGTGTACCGGGTGAACGTGGACGATGACAAGAGCGCTATGGTGAAGGTATACGACGGTTCCGTGTACGTCGATGGAAAGAAACAGGGAACAGCTTCGGGGCAATCGCAGCCTGCAGGCGCCCCTGTCCAGGTAGCGGGCCCGCATGAGGTTCCGCCGCCGTACCATGAAGTTTCCCTGGAAGAGTGGCACGTGATCGTCAAGTCCTTTCAGCAGATTACCATTTCTCCCCAAGGCGACGCATCGAAGCCGCAGGATTTCAATCCGAAGCAGGATCAGGACGACTGGGTCCGTTGGAATCAGGAACGGGACAAGCAGATCTGACCTCCCAAGGAATCATCATCGAAGCCGCCTCGTGCATCGAAGCGGCTTTTTCTTTTCCGTCCAAGGATAAAGTATTGACAGGCCTGCGTTAAACCGTGTATAACTTACTATTGAGAATGGATATCAATATCATGATCAGAAACCCTTCAGAGCAGCTCGAAGCCTACTTGGACGGTCAGGGACTGAAATCGACCCGCCAACGCGACGAAATTCTCAGGATATTCCTCGACGCAGGCCATCATGTGAGCGCCGATGAGCTGTACCGCCTGGCCAGGAAGTCGATGCCCGGGATCGGCTATGCAACGGTATACCGGACGCTCCGCCTTTTCACCGAGGCCGGCATCGCGCATGAGCGGCATTTCGACGACGGTTTGACACGCTATGAGCCTCATGCCAAGGATACCCATCACGATCATCTGATCTGCCTGCGATGCGGAACGATCATCGAGTTTGAAAACGAACAGATAGAAAAACTCCAGAGCGATGTGGCGCGCAGGCATCGGTTCGCCGTTCAGAACCATAAGCTGGAACTCTACGGACTGTGCGAGAGCTGCCAGCCCAAGAAACGCAAATCCTGATTATTATGCATCGTACGGCCCAGCAATCCCGCTAGGGAATGGGGAAACCACCGGCCGAAAGGAAGATATGCACGACCATGGCAGCAAACCGTCAAAAGAACAACAGCAGGACCTGAACAAGGTCCTGCTCATCGGCAACCCCAATGTAGGCAAAAGCGCGCTTTTCGGTCTCCTCACCGGCAAGTACGTGACCGTATCGAATTATCCCGGCACGACCGTGGAGGTGACATACGGCAATGCCGTCCTGAACAAGGTCCGGACACTGGTCATCGATACCCCGGGCGTGAACAGTCTGATCCCCATGTCCGAGGACGAGAAAGTTACCCGGGATATGCTCTTGGCAGATCGGTCCGATGTCATTGTGCAGGTGGCGGATACCAAGAACCTTCGCCGCGCATTATTGATTACGATCCAACTCGCCGAAATGGGCGTACCGTTTATCCTGGATCTCAATATGGATGACGAGGCGAAGAGCCGAGGCATCCTGATCGATCAAACAGGGCTTTCCCAGCTCCTGGGGATTGAGGTGGTCAAGACCGTTGCCATTCGCAGGAGCGGTATCGACAGGCTGCTGAAGGGGATTCAGCAGCCGCGGCCTTCGACGGTAGCCGTTCGGTACGACGAAGCGATCGAGGGCGGCGCCCACGATATAGCTGCGCTGCTGCCCGATGCGCCCATCTCGAAGCGGGCGCTTGCCCTCATGGTTCTTGCCGGCGATGAGAGCCTCAAGAGCTGGCTGCATGTGAACCTGCAGGACCACGTTATCGCCGAAATCGAAAAGATCCGGCAGCAGGTGCAGCAGAAATTCAATAATTCACTTGGCTTTCTGATCAATCAGCGGAGAATGGGGAAGGCCGACGAGATCCTGCGCCGCGTGATGACGTTGAGCGAGGCGGGAAAGGGCTCGACAGCCGCCTTCTATCTGGGCTCCTGGTCCATGCATCCCGTGATGGGAATCCCGATCCTGTTAGGGGTCCTCTATGCCGTGTATCAGTTCGTCGGCGTACTCGGGGCGGGGATCATCGTCAATTTCCTCGAAAAGACGGTCTTCGGAGAATACCTGATCCCCTGGGCCGCAAAAATCGTCACCTTCGTTCTGCCCGTTCCGTTCCTGCAGGAGCTCATCATCGGCGATTACGGGATCGTCTCCATGGCCCTGACCTATGCCATCGCCATCGTGCTGCCGATCGTAGGGTTCTTTTTCTTTGCCTTCGGACTGCTTGAGGATTCGGGATACTTGCCGAGGCTTGCCGTGATGGTGAACAGGGTCTTTAAAATCATGGGGCTGAACGGCAAAGCGGTGCTGCCGATGATCCTCGGCCTCGGGTGTGATACCATGGCGACATTGACGACCCGCATTCTGGAAACAAGGAAAGAGCGCATGCTCGTCACCTTTCTGCTGGCCCTCGGCATACCCTGTTCGGCTCAGCTCGGCGTGGTCCTCGGCATGATTTCCGGCATTTCTGCGGCGGCGACAGCGCTCTGGATCGGCACCATGGTCGCGGTCCTGTTTATCGTCGGTTATCTTACAGCGCAATTGCTGCCCGGGGAACCGTCGGACTTCGTCCTCGAACTGCCGCCCATCCGGGTTCCCCAGTTGACCAACATCATGATCAAGACGCTGGCGCGCGTGGAATGGTACTTGAAAGAAGCTGTGCCCTTGTTCGTCCTGGGCACGCTGATTCTTTTTGTTGCCGACAAGATCGGATTTCTCGCCTTTATCCAGAAGGCGGCCGATCCCATCGTGGTCGGTTTCCTCGGTTTGCCGAGCAAGGCCGCCGAAGCATTAGTGATCGGGTTCCTCCGTCGCGACTACGGCGCCGCCGGTCTGTTTATGTTGTCCAAGCAGGGGTTGCTTGATCCTGTACAGACCGTTGTGAGCCTCGTTGTGGTCACCCTTTTCGTTCCCTGCATCGCCAATTTTTTCATGATGATCAAGGAACAGGGACTAAAGGCCGCCGTGCTCATGGTAGCGTTCATTTTCCCCTTTGCTGTTGTCGTCGGAGGGGCGATGAACTGGTTTCTCCGTTCTTTTCATATATCGCTGTGAGATGCGTCCCCCCGGCAAAAGGAGATGACGATCATGCCCGAAAAAAAGCGAATGCAGGGAGTTGAAGGTCAGGCGGGGCATCCCGCGCTGTGCGTCCTGCCCGAAATCGAAAAAGAGGATGAACTTCTCGAGGCGATCTGGACACTTCGCGAAGACGACAGGCTTTCCGTCGAAACTCTGATCGACAGCTGCAGGATCGACGGATGTGAGGAAGTGCTCCAGAGCCTAGCGAAGACCGGCTGGCTGGAGGTCAAGGGGCAGTCGATCGAACTGCTTGCGAAGGGGGAGCGGCGGGCAAAAGAACTCGTTCGGCGCCATCGACTCTCTCTGCGGCTGTTCTATGACCTCTTCAGCCTCGATGGCGCAGAAGCGGAAGCCTGCAAGTTCGAACATATTCTCTCCCCGGAGGTCACGGACAGCGTGTGTACGCTCCTGGGACATCCTCCGAACTCTCCAGACGGGAAGCCGATTCCCCGCGGTGAATGCTGCGCCATGTTCAAACAGGAGATGAGGCCGCTCGTTGCTCCGCTTGCCGATCTGACGCCGGGAGAGAAGGCAAAGATCGTTTTCATAACCCCCGGTTCCCATTCCCGTCTGGACCGGCTTTCCGCCATGGGCGTCGTTCCCGGCAGCGTCGTCAAACTGCACCAGAAACGGCCGTCCTATGTCCTTCAGGTAGGGGAAACCATGATCGCCGTGGACAAGGAAATTACCAGAGAAATATTCGTGAAGAAAGTGTGAAGCATCATCGTTCCGGGCATGACCGTTCGATGTCTTCTTGACATTGACGACTCCTTATGTATACTTAGGGTTCAGAGCTTTCAGTCTCATTGCCGATGCAACGCAGGAGACCGGGGCGATGACAACGATCCTGTTGATCGATGACGAAACCGAGATCCTTCGAAGCATCGGGGAGATCCTGAAACGCTTCGGCTATGCGGTTATCGAAAAGTCGGAAGCGCAATCAGCGCTCGATGTAGTGCGTGAAGGGAAGCGCATCGATTTGGTCATCACGGACCTGCGCATGCCCGGGATGGACGGACTCGAATTCCTTCACGCTATGCGCCAGATGAATTCGTCGGTTCCGGTGATCTTGCTGACGGCGTACGGGGCGGTTGAGTCGTACTTGAAATCCATGAGCCTCGGCGTGCATGACTATATCAACAAGCCGGTCAAGGCAAAAGACCTCGGGCGAATTGTCGAGGCCGCCCTCGCTGCCCATGGCAGCACCGCAGATGGAGCAGTTATCGACGGATCCCGCAAACAAGCCTAATTGCCAAAGAGCATGCTGCGCTGTGTATGGCGGCGGAAAGAGTGCCGAAGCAGACCGGCGGTGACCACATGGATCTGACCAAATCTGGGTTTGAACTGCACGATATGTTGATCCTTGTTGCTCTTGAGGGACGGACCGGAGAACTCGTGATCGAGTCGGGGAACAACATCGGCTCCCTGCTCTTCCATGAAGGCAAGCTGTTGCTGGCCTTCTCCCCCTATACCCGTGCCATAGGCGATCTGCTCGTGGAGCAGGGGATCCTTTCCGACGGGGAACTCCTGGATGTTCTGAAACAGCAACGCACGGGACCCCACACACCGGTCGGTACGCTGTTGCTGAAAACGGGAAAGGTCAAGTTCGAGGTCATCCAAACCATGGTCCAAGAGCAGATTCGGAAGGCAATCCGAGATTTCTGCTCCTGGCGGCCGCTGGAATGCAACTTCATTCAGAAGGATATCCAGCCCTTCGACTCGATTCATCTGAGCGTCTTCGAGTTCATTCCCCGAGACATCGTAAAGATGGCCGCCGTATTCGCGTCCTCCCTGACCGCAGCGTCCGGACCTTCAAACGAAATCCACTGACAACAGATAGGGTTTATAGTCATTTCCGTTGTAACGCCTCCCGGAGCATGTTGCGGGCCTGCAGAAACAGGCGTCGCGCATGTTCTGTGCGGAAATCGGGGTAGGTGTGCTCCAGGGGAAGAAAATCCGACAGTGACTTATCGTACTTGAGCGTCACTTCCGCGTAGATGTCCTCTCCAATGTACACCCGGTGCGAAAAATCCTTGGTTGTCGCCAGGACGACCTTTGCCTCCGTTACATATCCCGGATCGAGATTGATGACGCGTCGCTTCCTGCCGTCACGCATGACTGCGCTGTCGGCCTCAAGCCGGTTGGTCACCTGCTTCGCATTCGCCAGCGCGCCGGGGTCCCTGAGCGATTCGAAGAAAAGGAACCGGCGTTTCAGGCTGCCTCCCATTTCGGAAGCATAATACGAAGTGTGTTCCCACGAAACGATCTCTCCGCGCAGATCAACGGGCCCGAAGGCGCGTGACAGCTGTTGTTCGAATGCAAGGAGGTGCTCCGGCCCCGAGGCCAGCATTCCGACAAACAATTTTACGGGTATCGGTTTTCGCGCAGCGCCCATGAGATCATCTCTCCTGCAACCCCGGTCCACTATACCACATCGGCGCGCCTGGCGCATCGGGTTAGCCGGATGGTTATGGTCCTATATTATTCTTGACTTTCGGGGAATGTTTGCTATAGTAGTACCATGCAACTGACCCGCGAAGGCGATTACGGCATCAGAAGCATTCTCTTTCTTGCCCGCCAGCCGTACAAGAAGATCAGCTTTGTTACCGAGATCGCCGAGGAATACAAGATCCCTCGCAGTTTTCTCGCCAAGATCCTTCAGAAGCTCGTAAAAGCCAAGATCGTACGCTCTTACCGCGGCGTCAAGGGGGGATTCTCCCTTGCGCGCCAGGCAAAGGACATCACGGTTCTGGATGTACTCGAAGCGATCGAAGGAAAGCTCGCTCTCAATCTCTGCCTGTCCGACAGAAAAAAGTGCGAGTTTTCCCGCCACTGCCCGATACATCACGTATGGGCAACAGCGCAGTCCAAGGTTGTCGACGTCCTGAAAAAATCGAACTTCGACGACTTGGCGCGCCAGTAATCCTGACGACCGAAGAATTAATCTTACCAGGGGAGGAGTAACGCAGGCACCCATGCATCAACAATCGGGTGAAGGATGAAGTGTTCCCTGATCCAGCTGTTTCTCCGTTTGGACGGACCGAACCGATAAGGAGGTGGCAATGAACGAATATCAGTATGATCACCAGACGGTTAAGGGATTTATCTTGTCGTCCATCTTCTGGGGAGTTGTTGGCATTGTCATCGGTTTGTGGATATCCATCCAGATGTGGAACGCCGACTGGAACATTGCACCCTATTTCACCTTCGGCAGGCTGCGGGTCGTGCACACGAACGGGCTCGCCTTCGGCCTCGGCGTCGGCGCCATCTTCGGCATTTTCTACTATATCGTCATGCGCCTGACAAAACGGCCGCTGCTCTTCCCAAAGCTGGCCCGGGTCCATCTCTGGGTATTCAACGCAGCGATTGCGCTCGCTGCGCTCAGTCTCTTCGCCGGCATGAACCAGTCGCTGGAATACGCCGAACTGGAATGGCCGCTCGATATCGGCATCGTCATCCTCTGGGTCATGTTCGCCGTGAATATTTTCGGTACGGTCATCAAACGGAAAGAAGAGCAAATGTATATCTCGCTCTGGTACATCATCGCAACAGTGGTGGCCGTGGCCGTCCTGTACATCGTCAACAATTTGTCGATCCCCGCCGGTCTGACCAAATCCTACTCGGTCTTTGCCGGCGTCAACAGTGCGAATGTGGAGTGGTGGTATGGTCACAACGCCGTCGGTTTCGTTTTCACCACGCCTATTCTCGCCATGTTTTACTACTTTCTGCCCAAGTCTACGGGCCTTCCCATTTACAGCCACCGGCTGTCGATCATTGCATTCTGGTCGCTGATCTTCGGCTACCTCTGGACCGGCGCTCATCATCTGGTCTACACGCCGTTGCCGGACTGGATCCAGACTACGGCTATTGTGTTTACCATATTCCTGATCGCGCCGTCCTGGGGCTCGGTGGTCAATGGCTACTACACCGTGGGCAGCGACTGGTCCAAGATGCAGTCCCAATACCTGACGAAGTTCTTTATCTGGGGAATCACGTTCTACGGTCTGCAGACGGTGCAGGGGCCGACGCAGGCTCTCCGCGTCGTGAGCTCGCTGATCCATTACACCGACTGGGTGCCGGGACACGTGCATATGGGCACCATGGGATGGGTCACGATGACGACGGCGGCGTCCATGTACTACATTATCCCGAAGATCTATAACACCGAGATCTACAGCGTAAAGGCGGCGAATACTCATTTCTGGCTCGTTCTGGTAGGGCAGCTGATGTTCTCGGTCACCATGTGGATCACCGGCATCCAGCAGGGCGCTCTCTGGAAGGCTACCAACGCCGACGGCAGTCTTAAATATACCTTCTATGAAACACTGATCAAGAATTATCCCTTCTGGCGGCTCCGTACGCTCGCCGGCGTCATCTTCACCGTCGGCATGCTGTTTTTTATCTACAACATCCTGATGACGATCCGCAAGGGTTCCATCCTGGCGGCGTCCAAGGCATAGGAGGGGACACGATGGCTGGCGAACTCTACAACAAACCGATCCTCTTCGCTGTTGTCGCGACCGTCGTCATCCTCATCGGGACGCTGGTGACGATGTTTTATCCCATGATGAGGCAGGAAATGCACCCGAAACTGGATAATCTGAAGCCCTACACTGCGCTCCAGCTGGCCGGCAAGGACATATACCAGCGCGAAGGCTGCAACAATTGCCATACCCAGACCGTCCGCCCCTTGAAGACCGAAGTGATCCGGTACGGCGACTATTCGAAGGCCGGAGAATTCGCCTATGACCGGCCGTTCCTCTGGGGATCGAAACGGACGGGGCCCGATCTTGCCCGGATCGGCGGCAAATATCCTGATGCCTGGCACTATGCGCATCACGAAAATCCGCAGTCCATGTTCCCGAAATCGAACATGCCGAAATATGCATTCCTGAAAAAGGCCATGGTCGATCCCCCGGCAATCGAGGCGCACATGAAGGCGAATGATTTCCCGTATACAGCCGCGGATATCAGCGCCCTTGCCGGGAAAACGGAAATGGACGCCCTGGTAGCCTATCTGCAGTCGGTGGGCACTGCGGTCAAGAAAAAGGCTTCCCGCGTCGTGGCCGAAGCCGGCGCCAGGCAGCATGAGAAGAATCCCCTTGCCGGCGATGCGAAAGCGATCGCTCTCGGGAAGACTCTTTTCGCGGAGAACTGCGAAGCCTGCCACGGAGCGAACGGGCAAGGCGGTATCGGGCCGAGCCTTGCCGACGATGTCTTTTTCGGAGTCAAGGGCGATGTTGCGGATGACGATTATTTTGAAGTCATCAACAACGGAATAGAACCGGGGATGGTCGAAGAGGGAAGGGTGGCGAAGGACACTATGCCGGAATTCAAGGCTCTCGGCAAGGACAAAATCTGGTCTCTAGTTGCGTATATCCGTTCGGTGCAGGGTAAGTAAGGAGGAGCTCATGGCGGATCATTTTGTTGATGACATCGAAAAGTTCGAGGCAAAAGAGACTGCGCATACCTTGCCGGTTGGATGGGTGATCCTCTTCTGGGCTCTGATCCTCTGGGGAGTCTATTATTTCTATATGTACACACCGTCTCTCGGTGGATGGAGCCAGAATTCCGCACTCGAAGAATCTCTGCAGAAGTAATTTCTCATCCGGGTTCCGGCGCAAAGGAGTCGATGCATGGACATCTCCGTTCTGGCCACTATCGGATTCACGACCGCAGCCGTTGCCGTGGCGTTCTATCTCTATCTGAGGGCGTCGCGGAAGAGCAAACCGTGATCGTGACCGCAACGGCATGAATACGCAGACATTCGCATACCTGATCTTCGGACTGGCGCTCGTTATTCTCTTCATCGTGATCGTCGTGCATTATTATTCCCGGAAGCGGAAGAAACACGTTGAAGAGGCAAAGTACCGGATGCTCGATGACGATGAGTAAAGGCTTTCAGCCCTGGCGGCGGTTCGCCGGACTGCTGCACGCTGTTGTGGCGCTGGGCCTTCCGTTCCTCCGGATATCCGGAGAGAGCGCTCTGAGA
>JAKAHZ010000148.1 GCA_021814615.1 Nitrospirota bacterium
TTTCACAGACGTATGCGAGGCGGTCGGCGCGCTTCATCTGTTCGTAATGGTACCGTTCCACCCGCCGGCGCGCACGCTCCAGCTTCGACAGAAGCGAGTTGAATGCATCAGCAAGCCTGCCGATGTCATCCGAGCTCTTGACCTGCGCCCGGGCCTCGAGTCCCCGCTCCGCCCGTTCCATGGTCACGATCAGGTCCTGGATCGGGTTGGTCACATACCGGGTCAGGAACAGGGACAGGAAGAGCGCCAGCGTCGCCGTAATGACAAAGGCGAAGAGGATCATGGTTTTGCTCAGTTCACCGACCTTCTCCTGAGTATCCGCCATCGATACGTCGACGGACAGCACGCCGTTCAGTTTGAGCTTCGTGCCGTGGCAGTGCATGCACTGGTCCGTGTTCTCGATCGGAAACAGGACGGAGAATATCCCCTCGTCTCGGCGTTTGATCGGCTTGCGGAACTGGCCTTCATCGAACCATTTCTTCGTTGCCGGGTCCACCCGGTGGCCGATCTGCCAGCGTTTCGAGGCCTTGAGAATCACTCCGCTGGGGCTGAAGATGCGCAGATCGCGGATATTGTGGTACGTGCCGACGGCTTCGAGAATGTGCTGGACTTCCTTGCTCTTGCCGTCCAGCATAGCGTTGGCGAGGCTTTTCTCGATCGTGTTCGAGATGATGAGGACGTTGTCCTCCAGCGCCGCCTCCATCTCGGCGCGCTGGTAACCGATGTTGATCCACGTGCCGACCCCGATGATCACGGCGAGGATCGCCGAGATCGAAATGATGATCTTGCTCCTGAGGCTGGAGACGAATCTCACGGAATCCTCGCCTGGCCGATGAGCTCGCGAACGCTGCCGATATGTTCTTCAGCGAGAAACGCGCTTATGCCCTCTGCCACATCCTCGGTTGCGTGCGGATTCACGAAGTTTGCCGTACCCACGGCGACAGCGGTTGCGCCTGCCAGAATGAATTCGAGAGCGTCTTCGGCGGTCAGGATCCCGCCCATGCCGATAATGGGAATCGATACGGCCCGGGCGGCCTGCCAGACCATCCGGACCGCCACAGGCCTGATCGCGGGACCGGACAATCCTCCCGTGCAGTTGGCCAGCCGGGGCTTTCGGCAGCGAACGTCGATGGCCATGCCCAGGAGCGTATTGATGAGCGACAGGCCGTCGCAGCCGGCGTCTTCCGCGGCGCGCGCAAACTCGGTGATATCGGTCACATTCGGCGAAAGTTTGGCGAAGAGCGGAAGTTTTGTCGCTTTCCTGAGCGCGGAAAGCAGGGAGAAAGACGCCTTGACGTTCGTCCCGAACACAATGCCCCCCGCCTTCACATTGGGGCAGGAAATATTCACTTCCAGTCCGGCGATGCCCGGTACGCCTTCCAGACGCTCGGCAACCGCGACATAGTCCTCAAGGCTGTACCCGAAGATGTTGACAAGGACGGCCGTGTCGAACCGGCGGAGGTAGGGCAGTTTGTCCGACAGAAACACATCGACACCGGGATTCTCCAGGCCGATGGCGTTCAGCATGCCGGCGGGCGTTTCCCAGATCCGCGGCGGCGGATTGCCCTTGATCGCTTTGAGCGAAACGCCTTTCACGATCACGCCGCCCAGCCGGTTCAGGTCGACGACGTCTTTAAATTCCTCACCGTACCCGAAGGTTCCCGATGCCGTGAGCACGGGATTCTTGAGCCTGATGCCCGCCAGCGATACGGAGAGGTCCGGTTGTGTCTTGATCTTTATCGGCATGAAGGAAATCCGGTCGGATGGATCGCCCGGCAGCGTATTTCACCGGGTCATTTCACCTGTTTGCCGTTCGGCACCGGTAGAACAACATGCTCGGACCAGTCGATGACCCTGGCATCGAATACCGGGCCTTCCTTGCAGACCCGTTTGTAGCCGCCAGCCTTGACTGCAACGGAACATCCCATGCAGACGCCCAATCCGCAGGCCATGCGCTCTTCCATGGATACATAACTGGGAACGTTACGATCCGCCGCGACTTTGGAGACCGCAGCCATCATGGCGCGCGGTCCGCAGGAATAGATCACTGCGCGATCGCGTTCCCGCGATCCGTCGAGAAAAGCCGTGAGCGCATCGGTCACGAAGCCGGCCTTCCCCGCACTGCCGTCATCGGTCGTAATATACACCTTTCGCGCATGGCTCCGGCAGCATTTTATTGCAGTCGCCGGGACCAGGCAGTCCTTGTTGCGCGCACCAAGGAAAACCACCGGTTTGGATGCGAGCCGCGCGGCGAAAAAGAGGAGCGGCGGAAAGCCGCTTCCCCCGGCCACGAGGATCGGGAGTGCATCGCGGTCGGGCTCCGGAAAACCGTTGCCCAGCGGCCCCTGGAGAGAAAGCATCGCCCCGCGTTCGACGGTTGAAAGCAGCGCGGTTCCCTTGCCTACGACACGGTAATACAGCTCGATCGCCTGCCGCCTGATGACCGCCGAGATGCCGAAGGGCCGGGCAAGGATCGGATCGATGCTCGCCGACACGCGCAGCATGACGAACTGTCCCGGCCGTGCATCCGAAGCAAGCTCCGGCGCCCGGAGTACGAGCCTCCGAAAGCCGCGTCCCGCCGCTTCATGGGCGGTCACCGTTGCCTGATGCAGAACCTTACTCCGCGGCAATCGCGATCTCCTGGATCTCATACTCCACGGTCTTGGTCGGCGTCTTGATCGTCACCACGTCGCCTACCTTGTGACCGATCAGGGCCTTGCCCACGGGCGACTGGACCGAGATCTTGTTTTTCTTGATGTCCGCCTCTTCCTGGCCCACGAGGGTGTAGGTCTTCGCATCCCCCGTCTCTGTGTCGGCGAGGGTCACCGTGGTCCCGAAGACGACTTTCTCGTTCGACAGCCTCGACACGTCGATGATCTGCGCATGGGCGAGCTTGAACTCGAGTTCGCGCTTTTTGGCGTCCAGATGGCCCTGACGCTCCTTGGCCGCATGATACTCGGCGTTCTCCGAGAGATCGCCGTGCGCGCGGGCTTCCTCGATGTCCTTGATGTTCTTCGGCCGCTCGACTTTTATGAGGTGTTCAAGCTCCTTCAGAATCTTCTCGTGGCCTTCCTTGGTCATGGGAACTTTCTTGTTCATACGTTCTGATACTCCTGAATGGATTTCACCTGCAGCGGTTTCGCCTTGAGCGCCACAATGCCCCGCACCGCGGCCTTGGCCGCGGACATAGTCGTGAAATACGGTATCCCCTGGGTCAGCGTCGTCCGCCGGATCGAGTAGGAATCCTTCTGGGATTCCGCGCCGTGAACCGTGTTGATCACCAGGTCGACCTGCCGGTCCTTGATGCTGTCAACGATATGCGGGCGTCCCTCAAAGACCTTGTTCACCGTCTCGACGGTCACGCCGCGCTTGCGGAGATACTCCGCCGTACCGCGCGTCGCCACGAGCTTGAATCCCGCCCGTTCGAGGCCCGAGGCAACCTCGAAGGCCGCCTGCTTGTCCTTGTCCTTCACGCTGATGAACACCCGGCCGCTCGTGGGCATGGGATTTCCCGCCGCGATCTGCGACTTGGCGAAGGACATGCCGAAATCCGTGTCGATGCCCATCACTTCGCCCGTTGATTTCATCTCCGGTCCCAGGAGCGTATCCACACCCGGGAACTTGGCGAAGGGAAACACTGCTTCTTTCACGGCGACATGGCTGATCGTCACTTCCTTGGTGAACCCGAGCTCTGCCAGCGTCCTGCCCGCCATGACCCGCGACGCCAGTTTGGCAAGCGGCACGCCGATGGCCTTGCTGACAAAGGGCACGGTGCGCGATGCGCGGGGATTGACTTCGAGCACGTAGACCAGGCCGTCCTTGACGGCGAACTGTACGTTCATGAGTCCTACGACGCCCAGTTCCAGCGCCAGTTCGCGCGCCTGGCGCCTGATCTCCTCGACCGTATCCTTGGGCAGCGAGAACGGCGGGAGCGAGCAGGCCGAATCGCCGGAATGCACGCCCGCTTCCTCGATGTGTTCCATGATGCCGGCGACCACCACTTCTTTGCCGTCGGAGATGGCGTCCACGTCGATCTCCACGGCGTCCTCGAGATACCGGTCCACGAGCACCGGCCGGTCGGGCGAGGCCTTCACGGCCCGGGACATGTAATCCCGGATGCTCGCCTCATCGTACACGATCTCCATGGCCCTGCCGCCCAGTACATACGACGGCCGTACCATCACGGGGTAGCCGATCCGGTTCGCGGCATCCACCGCTTCGTCGCAGGACACCGCCGTGCCGCTCTCGGCCTGCCGCAGGCCCAGCTTGTCCAAAAGGTCCTTAAACCGCTTCCGGTCCTCTGCCCGGTCGATGCTGTCGGGGGTCGTTCCGAGGATCTTCACGCCCGCCTTCTCGAGCGGAACCGCAAGCTTGAGCGGCGTCTGGCCGCCGAATTGCACAATCACGCCCATCGGCTTCTCGCGTTCTATAATATGCAACACGTCTTCCAGAGTCAAGGGTTCGAAATAGAGGCGGTCCGACGTATCATAGTCCGTGCTGACCGTTTCGGGGTTGCAGTTCACCATGATCGTTTCGTAGTCGTCCTCTTTGAGCGCAAAGGAGGCATGGACGCAGCAGTAGTCGAACTCGATACCCTGGCCGATGCGGTTCGGCCCGCCGCCAAGGATCACCACCTTCTTCCGGTCCGTGGGGTTGGCCTCGCATTCGATTTTTCCTTGCCCCTGCCTTTCCTGTACCCCGGACCCCGGCCCCTGGATCCTGATGAACGGTTTCTCGTACGTCGAATAGAGATAGGGCGTCTTCGCCACGAACTCGGCAGCGCAGGTGTCCACGGTCTTGAAGGCCGGCATGATCCCCAGGCTCTTTCGCGCCGCGCGCACCGCATCCTCGGTCGTGGTCAGGAGGCGCGCGATGCGACGGTCGGAAAACCCGTACTCCTTCGCCTTCCGAAGCGGATGATCGAGTGTCGCGTTCCCGTCGGACAGCACCGAGGCGCCTCGCTTCTTCAGGTCAGCTTCCATCGTGATGATCTGCTGGATCTGGTGCAGGAACCAGGGATCGATCTTGGAGAGGCCGAAGATGTCCTCAATGGTCATGCCCGCCCGGAAGCCGTCGGCAACGTACCAGAGCCGCTCCCAGTTCGGTACGCTGATCTTCTGCCGGATATCCGCAAGCCCTGCTTCCGCGTCTCCGTCCCGCTCCCTGCGCGATTCGAATCCGTACCGGTCGATCTCCAGTGACCGCAGGGCCTTCTGGAGCGATTCCTTGAAGGTCCTGCCGATGGCCATGGCCTCGCCCACGGACTTCATCTGCGTGGTGAGCGTAGCGTCCGCCTGCGGGAATTTCTCGAAGGCGAAACGCGGGTACTTGGTCACCACGTAGTCGATGGTCGGTTCGAAGCAGGCCGGCGTCGCCTTGGTGATGTCGTTCAGGATCTCGTCGAGCGTGTAGCCCACGGCGAGCTTGGCCGCGAACTTGGCGATCGGAAAGCCCGTGGCCTTGGACGCCAGGGCCGAGCTGCGCGACACGCGCGGGTTCATCTCGATCACGATCATGCGGCCGTTCACGGGATTGACGGCGAACTGGATGTTCGATCCGCCCGTATCCACGCCGATCTCCCGGATGATCCGGAGAGAGGCGTCGCGCATGATCTGGTATTCCTTGTCCGTCAGGGTCTGCGCCGGGGCGACGGTGATGCTGTCGCCCGTATGGATTCCCATGGGGTCGAGGTTCTCGATGGAACAGACGATCACCACGTTGTCTTTGGCATCCCGCATGACCTCGAGTTCGTATTCCTTCCAGCCCACGACGGATTCCTCGATCAGCACCTGATGCACGGGGCTGGCGTCGAGCCCGCGCATGATCAATTCGGTGTATTCCTCGCGGTTGTAGGCGATGCCGCCGCCCGTGCCGCCCAGGGTAAAGGCGGGCCGGAGGATCGCCGGGAACCCCACATGTTCCAGGATCTCGTAGGCGTTCTCCATGGTGGTGGCGAAGCCGCTCTTGGGAACCTCCAGGCCGATGCTGAGCATCGCCTTCTTGAAAAGCTCGCGGTCCTCGGCTTTCTTGATCGCCGGAAGCTTGGCGCCGATCAGTTCGACCTGGTACTTGTCGAGCACGCCGAGCTCGGCCAGGGCCACCGCCGTGTTCAGCGCCGTCTGGCCGCCCATGGTCGGAAGCAGGGCATCGGGCCGCTCGCGGTCGATGATCTTCTCCACCACCGCCGGCGTGATGGGCTCGATGTAGGTGCGGTGGGCCATGCCGGGATCGGTCATGATCGTCGCCGGGTTGGAGTTGACCAGCACGATCTCGTACCCTTCCTCCTTCAGCGCCTTGCAGGCCTGCACGCCCGAGTAGTCGAACTCGCAGGCCTGGCCGATCACGATCGGACCGGCGCCGATGATCAGGATCTTTTTGATGTCCGTTCTTTTCGGCATTACAGAGTTCCCTCTCTCAACCTAAAGTGCGAAACCTGTTTCTTTACCACGAAAACCCTAAGATACGAAGAGCATCAAGACTTTGACGCGGATAACTTCGGATAACAGCTATGATAACTGCGGATAAGGCCTTGTCTTCATCCGCGTGAATCCGTGTCCATCCGTGGCCAATTCAGCTTTTCATCTTGTCTCTTTCCCCGTGTCTCCCCATCCCCATGTCGCCGTGTCGGTCTATTCGAATTCCTGCACCCAGCCGTTCCTGAGCCCATAAAGCATCTTGATGTCGAAGGCCTCGTCGTATTCCTGCTCCGTGATCCTGCGTGAGATCATCTTGGATTCTCCGGCGCGGTAGGCCGGAAAATACTGCGACATGAGGCTCACATACGCGTCCCCCGAGATCTCCTCGGAAAGATATTTCATCACTGACTCGGTGCCGCTGATCCCGTTCGGCAGCACGAGATGCCTGACCAGGAGACCGCGTTTCGCGATCCCCCTGTCGTCTATCACCAAGTTCCCGACCTGGCGGAACATCTCCTTGACCGCAGCCCGGTTGACCTCCACATAGTGCGGCGCGATGGAATATCGCATGGCGGACGCGTTATCGCCGTACCGCATATCGGGCATGTAGATGTCCACCACGCCGTCGAGCAGGAGCAGCATCTCCACGGAATCATAGCCGCTCGAGTTGTAGACGATCGGCAGATGAAAACCCCGTTCCCGGGCCAGTCCCAGCGCTTTCAGGATCTGCGGAACGAAATGCGTGGGCGTCACTAGGTTCACATTGTGGCAGCCCTGCTCCTGGAGCCAGACCATCTGACAGGCGAGTTCGCCCGGCGATCGCTCCACGCCGTGGCCCATCTGGCTGATGGGATAGTTCTGGCAGTATTCGCACCGGAGGTTGCAATTTGCCAGGAAGATCGTTCCCGAACCTCTTGTCCCGGAGATCGGCGGTTCCTCGCCGTGGTGCGGGCTGACGCTGGCAATAATCGGGTTCAACCCCGACCTGCAGAATCCGAGCCTGCTGTCCTGCAGGCGGTTCACCCCGCATTCGCGCGGGCAGACCGAGCAGGATTCGAGATGGCTGTACGCAGCCTCGATGCGAAGTTCCAGTTCTTCTTGTGTGATGCTGACGGACATTGGTA